>JAHCBA010000042.1 GCA_019634625.1 Verrucomicrobiia bacterium | reverse complement strand
GTTGGAATGACCGGATGCGACTATGATGGGAATGCCCAACAGTCGGTCGAGGGAACCGGTGCCCGGCGCGTAGCTCGGCTTTGATCCCAGAGGGTTGAGTGTTGACTCCCGGCTGCCATGGTCTCCCGCCAGAGTTCCCTCACCTCGACGTTGGCTGAAGAATTGAATCGACCGTCTGGGATCATGCGCTAGCCTTGTGGGATGAGTGCGGAGCAACCAAGAATCACGATCAATCCCCGGCAGTGTGGGGGACGGCCCTGTATTCGCGGAATGAGAATTCGCGTGACAGACGTTCTTGACCTGCTCGCTGCCGGGCTGAGTTTTGATCAGATCCTGGATGAGATGCCCGATTTGGAACGGGAAGACATCACCGCTTCCATCACCTATGCCAGGAGAGGCATCGACCACCCCGTAATCGCGGCATGATTTGGCTCGATGCTCATCTCTCCCCAGGCATCGCCCAATGGATTCAGGAAAGCCTCGGGCATGACGCTCGAGCGCTCCGAGACCTTGGGCTTCGAGACGCTGATGATGAGGAGGTCTTCGACCGAGCCAGACAAGCTGGCGCGATCAATTTGACCAAAGACAAGGATTTCATTGACCTGGTCGGTCGCCTTGGATCTCCGCCCGCAATCATCTGGCTTCGGTGCGGGAACACTTCCGAAGCTGTGCTCAAGCGGATTCTCGCCGACCACCTCGACGAGGCATTTCGATTTATTTCGAAAGGTGATGCTTTGGTTGAGATCCAGTAGTGCAGCCAACAACATTGCGCTCCACCGAACCGTTGAGGCGTTGTGGGGGCTCGATGGCCGCATCATGCGGGGCCCATTCGGCGGAGGTTGAGGGTAATGACCCACCTCCGGAGGTGGGGCCGGCGGGGCCCCAAGGGTCAGAACCGAAGACACGTTCACGAAGACACGTTCAGGGCTGGAGGCCGATTCGTGTCGCCCCAATCCGAAAAGCTTCATCCGTTCTGGGTCCGCCCTCCATCAATCGTACGAGAGATCCGTGGCCTTCCCCCGAAAGATCCGATAGGCGAGCGCAGTGTAGCCCATGAGGAACGGCAGCACGATGATGGTGCCGATGAAGATGATCCGCAGTGATTCGGGCGCGGCGGCGGCGTCCGCGATCCGCAGCCGGCCGGGGATGATGTACGGGTAGAAGCTGTACACCAGCCCGAGGAACCCGAGCACGAAGATCAGCACGGCGATCCCGAACGGCATCCACGCCAGGCGATCCTCCGGCAATGGCAGGATGCCCAGCAGGAAATGCATGATCGTCGTCAGGGCAATCGAGATCAGGGGCATGGCAACGAGCAGGGTGACTTCGGGAAAAGCGAACATCCGGTCGTAGATCCGGGTGTCGAGGATCGGGGCGATCAGGCTGCTCAGAAGCGCTCCTGCCACCATCGCCCAGATCGCCCGGCGCGCCCATCCGATCGCCCGGCGCTGAAGGGCGCCGTCGCACTTCAATATCAGCCAGGTGGCCCCCATCAGGCCGTAGCCGGCAACCACCAGCACCCCGAAGAAGGCCGCAAAACAGTGGCTCGCGAGTCCCGGCTGCATCCCCGTCATGAACCGGCCCACCATGTAGCCCTGGCTCAACGCCACCACCAGCGAACCGATGAAGAACGCCCGGTCCCACCGTTCCTGGCGCCAGGCGGGCACCTTCTTCCGGAAGTCGAAGGAAACGCCACGGAAGATCAGCCCGACGATCATCACCGCCACCGGCAGATACAACTCGCTCAGAACAATCCCGTGCGCGGCCGGGAACGCCACCAGCAACAGGCCAACCCCCAGCACCAGCCACGTTTCGTTGGCGTCCCAGAACGGCCCGATCGCCCCGATCATCCGGTCCCGTTCACTCCGGCCAACCCGCCGCGACAACATCCCCACCCCGAGATCGTACCCGTCGAGAATCGCGTACAGGAGCATCGACAGCCCGATCAGCAGGGCGAAGGCATACGGCAACCAGGTGCCATGGTCCGGGTCGGCGTTCATGACGCAGCGGAAGGTTGGGGTCCGGCCGGCTTTGGAATCGCCTGGCGGGCCAGATGGAACAGCGCCCCGAGATACGCCAGCAGCAGGAAGACATACGTCACCAGGTACGCCGTCAGCGTCAGCCCCACATGGGACGGCGGCACATCCCCCACCGCGTCCGCAGCCCGGAGGATCCCCTGCACCAGCCAGGGTTGCCGCCCGATCTCCGTGACATACCAGCCCGCCACCGTCGCCACCCACCCGGCAAAGGTCATCCCCACCAGAAGCTTCAGGAACCCGGCCGGAAACGCCCGGCGACGCACCAGCCTCCACACCGCCCACGCCGCCACGCCCAGCATCAGGAGCCCGACGCCCACCATGACACGGAAACTCCAGAATACGGGCATGACCGGGGGATGCTCGCCCTCGAACGCATTCAGTCCCTCGACATGCCCGTTCAGATCCCGCGTGACGATGAGGCTGCCCAGCTTGGGGAGGGCCACCTCCCACCGGTTCGTCCGGGCCTGTCCGTCGGGCAGGGCGAAAAGCACCAGCGGCACCCCGGTCCCGCCTTCCCAAAGGCCCTCCATGGCCGCCAGCTTCTGGGGCTGATGGTCCCGCGTGTTCACCCCGTGCAGATCCCCGGAAACCATCTGCAAGGGTGCCAGCACCGCAGCCAGGATCAGAAAGAACCGCAGGCCGGAACGGGCCGCCGCGCTGAAATCGCCCCGAAGCTGCCGATAGGCCATCAGGCCCGCCCCGAGAAAGGCCACCGTCAGCCCGGAGGCCAGCAGCGAATGGACCAGGCGGTACGGCATCGACGGATTGAAAACCACCGCCCACCAGTCCCGGGCGTGGGCCACCCCATCGACCATCGCATGCCCGGTCGGCGTGTGCATCCAGCTGTTGAGCGCGAGGATCCAGAAGGCCGACAACGTCGTTCCCACCGCGACCAGCGCCGTCGCTCCCGTGTGCACCCACGCGGGCACCCGGCGAAACCCGAAGAGCATCACGCCAAGAAAGGTCGCCTCGAGGAAAAAGGCCGTCAGCACCTCGTACGCCAGCAGCGGCCCGGCGATGTTCCCGACGGTGTTCATGTACCCCGGCCAGTTGGTGCCGAACTGAAACGACATGGTGACCCCGCTCACCACGCCCAGACTGAAGCTCAAGGCGAAGACCTTGGTGAAGAAGAAGTACAACGCCATCCAATGATCCTCCCCCGTCCTCCAGTACCGCCACTTGAAGAACAGCAACACCCACCCCAGCGCGATGGTGATGCTCGGAAAAAGAATGTGGAACGTGATGTTCGCCGCGAACTGGATCCGGGAAAGCACGAAGGCGTCCATCGCTCAACGCGCCTCCGCAAAGACCACCCTCGTCGTCATGCCCGAGTGTACCCCGGCCCCCGCCGGCCGCTCAATACCCGTCCCATGCTTCCTGAGTTGTGGGGAGAGGTGCAAACTTCGCCAGGCCTTGCTTCGGAGGGCCGAGTTCCACGAGGCCGCAACGGTGTGGCGCGTTGGGTTGAGGACTCGCGGAGCTCGTCCCTCCGATTCGCTGCCTCCTCACCCACAACTCCGGGATGCACCAATACCCGTCGGCTCCAGAAATGGGCGCACCCACCGCTGTCGGATTTCGCCCCCCGCCGGCTTTATAGAAGTGATATCGCATGAAGACCGCCGACCAACTGCTGCACGATTACGCCGAACTCGGCTCCGAGGCCGCCTTCGCCGACCTCGTCGGCCGCTACCTCGACCTTGTCCATTCCGTCGCCCTTCGCCGCGTCCATGGCGACCTGCATCTCGCCAGGGACATCGCCCAGACCGTGTTCGCCGACCTCGCCCGTCAGGCCGTCGCGCGCCGCGCCCCAAACGTCGCCGACGAGGGACACCTCGCCGCCTGGCTCCATCGCCACACCTGCTTCGTCGCCTCCAACGTCCGTCGGGCCGAACAACGCCGCCAAACCCGCGAGCGCCTCGCCACCACCATGGATGCCCCCGAACCCTCCCCCGACGCCGCCTGGCCTCAGCTCGCCCCCGTCCTCGATGAAGCCATCCAGGAACTCGGCCCCGCCGATCGCCATGCCATCCTCCTCCGCTTTTACGAACGCCTCGATTTCCGCGCCGTCGGGGCCGCCCTCGGCATCAGCGACGACACCGCCCAAAAGCGGGTCAGTCGCGCCCTCGAACGCCTGCGTTCCCTCCTCGTCACCCGCGGCGTCACCCTCTCCGTCCCGCTGCTCGCCGGGCTCCTGGCCGAACGCGCGATCGTTGCCGCCCCGCCCGATTGGGGAACCGCCCTCGCCCCCGCGGCCAGTCACCTCGCCCGAACCCAGCCTCAAGCCCTCGTCCCCGCCACCACCGGACTTCTCTCCTGGCTCGCCAGCCTCCCCTTCAAGGGGTTCCTCGCCGCCGGTGTCGTCACCGTGGCCACCGTCGCCACCCTCACCTGGTTCCGGACGTCCGATTCCGACGTTCCCTCCTCAACCCCCGCCCCGAATGCCATCCTCGGCCGTCCGGGAACCGCCCCCGACACGGCCCAGCCCCCACAGGCCCGGGTCACGCCCGACACAGAGGCCTTCGCAACCTCGGCCGCCTCCTCCCCGACCGCGCCCGCATCGGACTCCCACCTTCGCCTCACCCTCCTCGCCGCCGACACCGGCCTTCCCATCCCCAACGCCCCGGTCGAGTACCGCGGCTGGCGTGAATCCCGCTTCCAGGGACGTTCCCTGACCGGCGACGAACACGGCGAGTGCCTTGTCGAAGTCGATCCAGGCACCACCTGGCTCCAGCTCACCACCCGCATCGAGGGCTTCGCCGACACCCGCCTCGAATGGCGCCCGGACCGCGGCATCGCCATCCCCTCCGCCTGGACCCTTCGCCTGGAACGGGCCGTGCCCATCGGCGGCACCGTCATCGACGCCGATGGCCTCCCCGTCGCCGGAGCCAAGGTCGGATTCTATCACGAATCCGACCTCACCCGCCGCCCCGGTCCGGAAAACCACGAGTTCTCCTGGATCGAAGTCGAAACCGATGCCGCCGGTCGCTGGCGCATCCAACGCATCGCCGGTTCCATGCTCCGCCACCTCTACGGCAGCGCCAGTCATCCCGACCACGTCGGGTCCCCCATGATCTTCGTCAACCGCATCGCCGATGCCGAAACCCGCCTGCGCGACAGTTCCTGGGTCTTCCAACTCGGCCGCGCCGTGACCGTCACCGGCATCGTGGTGGATCGCGACGATCGCCCGGTCCCGGGCGCCTCGGTCCGGGTCGGACGTGTCAGCGAATCCGGCAGCCGCGAAACCACCGCCGATCGCGACGGAGCCTTCGCCATCCCCGGCTGCAGGCCCGGCGGCAACTTCGTCACCGCCACCGCAGAAGGTTTCGCCCCCACCACCCTCGAAACCGAACTCGCCCCCGACGCGCCACCCGTCCGCCTCGTCCTTGATCGGGGACGCCCCCTTCGCATTCGCGTCGTGGATCAGGCCGGCAATCCCGTTCCAGGCGCCAACGTCTGGCTCGATATCTTCAACCATGGCGCCCGGCACACAGCTCCAGGTCAGACCCCCCCTCCGCCTCCCATCCAGGTTCAGTTCAATCCCCTGACCGACGCCCTCGGCGGCGTCGTGTGGTGGGACGCCCCGGACCGCGAAATGCAGTTCGACTTCCACAAGCGCGGCCACATGCGCGTCAGCAGCGTTCCCCTGCGCCCGGCCGAAGAGGAACACGTCGTCGTCCTTCCACCCGCCCTCGTCGTCTCCGGCACGGTCACCGACGCCACGTCCGGCCAGCCCGTCCCCGGCTTCCGCATGACCGTCGGCTGGCCGGATACCTCCGGCTCGCCCCGCTGGAGCACCCTTGACCGGTTCCTCCTGGACTTCGAGGGCGGGACCTTTCGCCACGCCATGGAAGAGGCCGCCATCGGAGGCATGGCCAATCCAGGTTACCTCTTCAAGTTCGAGGCCGACGACTACGCCCCGTTCGTCAGCCGCCACGTCGCCCACGACGAAGGCGACGTCTCCCTCGAAATCCGCCTCGAACCCGCCGCCACTGTCCAGGTGACCGTACTCGGACCGGACCAGCGTCCCGTGCCGGACGCCGACGTCGGACAGGTCACCGAAGGCGCCCAACTGAAGCTGCTCCCCGGCCGTCTCGACCGCCGGTTCACCACCCACCTCGCCACCGATGCCCAGGGACAGTTCCGCTGGTCCCCGGACCCCGAAGTGCTCCGGGTCCTGGTCGTGCATCCCGTCGGCTTTGCCATGGTCCAGCCCGCCGACCTCTCC
This sequence comes from Verrucomicrobiia bacterium, assembly GCA_019634625.1. Classification (NCBI taxonomy): domain Bacteria; kingdom Pseudomonadati; phylum Verrucomicrobiota; class Verrucomicrobiia; species Verrucomicrobiia bacterium. Next base: position 51,885 of record JAHCBA010000042.1, on the reverse strand, counting down.
AGGGACCCCACAGTCCGGCTTCAACCCTGGGCCCGCATCGAGGGCCTCGTCTGGCAGGGCGGGCAGCCCGCTTCCAACGCGCTGTTCACCCTTTCGTTCCCGGACCTGCCCCTCCAGGCGGCCGACTTCGACTTCGAAGGCTTCCGCCCGTCGAGCGATGCCGAAGGCCGCTTCACCTTCCCCCTCGCGCCCCCTGTTCCCCTCCAGCTCATCCAATTGCTGGAAACTTCTCATGCGCCGGGCCGCACCTCCTGGGGCCACAAGCCCCGCGGCCGTCTCGACTTGAAACCCGGCGAAACCCACCGCGTGGAACTCGGCCTCAACGACCGCCTGGTCCGCCTCGGCCTCCGCCTGCCTCCCGGCATGGACGGCATCCTCCACTTCGCCGTCCTTGCCACCGCGACCCCCATTCCTCCAGCCGCCATCCGCCAGGACCCGGACGCCCTCCAGCGCTGGGCCCGGCAACCGGACATCCGCGCCGCTCTCGCGGGAGCCGTCCATATCCCCCTCGCGCCCACCTCCGACCGGCGCTGGGAATCCGGCGAAGTCCCGCCCGGCAGCTACCACGTTCAGGCCGGCCTGTTGCCCGCCGGGGTCCAACCCGGTCCCGGCACGATCCCCACCATGCTCATTGCCCCCATTATCGTCCCCGAACACTCCGACCCCTCCCTGATCGACCTCGGCGAAATCCTCCTCCAACCCCTCGACTGACCCTCCTCCACTCTACATAATGAACGGAAACTACGTGCACATGCACCCAGTTTCCGTTCATTTGCACCACTCCTCCACCCGGGATTCGCCCCCCTCCCTGCCGCTCCCCAACCCCCGCTCCACACCGCACCCCCACTCCCAAAATGGACGGAAACTACGTGCACATGCACCCAGTTTCCGTTCATTTGCACCACTCCTCCACCCGGGATTCGCCCCCCTCCCTGCCACCCGCCAACCCCCCACTCCACACCGCACTTCCACTCCCCAAATGGACGGAAACTCCGTGCACATGCAGCCCGTTTTCGTTCATTTGCACCCCCCCCTCCACCCCGAGGTTCACCCCCCTCCCCGCCTCGCGCCACCCTCAAAACGAATTGGGAAGCAACACCCGCCTTGCCCCCGCCCACGGAATGCCCTTGTCATGGGCCCCTTGATGTCGTCCCGGAAGCCAGCCCTGCCCTTCATCCTTTTCACCCTCTTCCTCGACATCTTTGGGATCGGCCTGATCATCCCCATCCTCCCGCGCCTGATCGAAAGCTTTCAGGGCGGCAGCGTCACCGCCGCCTCGTTCACCTTCGGCTGGCTCGCGGCACTCTACTCCCTGATGCAGTTCCTTTTCGCCCCGCTGCTCGGCAGCCTGTCCGACCGCTTCGGACGCCGCCCGGTGATCCTCTGCTCGTTGCTCGGCTCCGGACTCGACTACCTTTTCCTCGCCTTCGCCCCGACCCTCCCCTGGTTCTTCGTCGGTCGCATCATTGCCGGTATCGCCGGAGCCAACATCACCGCCGCCAGTGCCTACATCGCCGATATCAGCCCCCCCGAGCGGCGCGCCCAGAACTTCGGCCTCGTGGGCGCCGCCTTTGGCCTCGGTTTCATTGCCGGCCCCGCCCTTGGCGGACTGCTCGGGGACGTCGGTCTCCGCATCCCCTTCCTCGTCGCCGCCGGTCTCACCCTCCTGAACTGGCTCTATGGCGTCTTCATCCTCCCGGAATCCCTTGCCCCCGAAAACCGGAGCCCCTTTCGCTGGACCCGCGCCAATCCGGTCGGCGCCCTCCTCGCCCTGCGGCGTTACCCCCTCGTCTTCGGCCTCACCGGAGCCTTCTTCCTCATCCAGATCGCCCACCAGGTGTACCCCTCCAACTGGGTCCTTTACACCGGGTACCGCTTCGGCTGGACGGTCGGCCAGACCGGACTCTCCCTCGCCCTGGTCGGCCTCATGGCCGCGATCGTGCAGGGCGGCCTGACCCGCCTTGTCATCCCCCGCCTCGGTGAACGTCGCGCCATGTCCCTCGGACTCACCATGGGCGCCCTCACCTTCGTCGCCTACGGCCTCGCCACCCAGGGCTGGATGCTCTACGGCCTCATCGTGATCGGTTCCCTCGCCGGTCTCGCCGGCCCCGCCGTCCATGGTCTCATCTCCCGCAGCGTCCTCGACTCCGAACAAGGCGCCGTCCAGGGCGCCCTCGCCAGCCTCGCCAGCCTCACCGGCATCATCGGCCCCCCCGTTGCCACCAGCCTGTTCGGGTTCTTCATCGGTACCAGCTCCCCCGTCCATCTCCCCGGCGCCGCCTTCTTCTTCGGAGGCCTTCTCACCCTCGCCGCCCTCGCCCTCGCCCGCCGCTCCTTTCACCGGCACCCAACCCCTCACCCCGCCCCGCCCGCCTCGCCCTCGACACCTCCCCCACACCCCAACTCCCCGGCGGATACCCGCTCCACACCATGACCCACCCCGCTCAAACGGCCCCCACCCCGCCCAATCCCATGCCCGCCCCAGCACCCCCGGCCGCCCCCCATCCACCCCCGCTCCAACCTGGCACCCTCTACCTCGTCGCCACCCCCATCGGAAACCTCGAAGACATCACCCTCCGCGCGCTCCGGACCCTCCGCGACTGCCATGCCATTGCCGCCGAGGACACCCGCCACACCGGACGCCTCCTCCAGCACTTCGGCATCCGAAAGCCCCTCCTCAGCACCCACCGCTTCAACGAAGCCCGGCGCAGCGCTGAACTCCTCGAACGCCTCCGTCATGGCGAATGCCTCGCCCTCGTCACCGACGCCGGCACCCCCGGCATCAGCGACCCCGGCCAGCGCGTCGTTCGTGCCGTCCTCGACGCCGGATGCCGTGTCGAAGCCGTGCCCGGACCCTGCGCCTTCATCGCCGCCCTCTCCGCCAGCGGATTGCCCACCGACACCCTTCACTTCATCGGATTCCTGCCTCACAAGTCCGGTCAACGCCGCCGCCAGATCGAAGCCCTCGCTCCCCTCGAAGGAACCGTCGCCCTCTACGAATCCCCCTATCGCATCGAAAAGCTCCTCACCGATCTCGCCGAAGTCCTCCCCGCACGCCCCGTCGTCATCGCCCGCGAACTCACCAAACGCTTCGAGGAATTCTTGCGCGGAACCCCCTCCGACCTCCTTGCCACCACCCGCGGCCGCACCTGGAAAGGCGAATGCACCGTCCTCATCGGACCCGCCCTCCCCCAGCCCATCCGCTCGGAATCCACGCATTAGCGTCTTCCCCCACCCGGACTCGCGAAGCGTCGTCTCGGAGGGCGAGTTCCACGAGGCCGCAGCGGAGTGGTGCCATGGATGGAGGACTCGCGGAGCTCGTCCCTCCGATTCGCTGCATCCTCACCCACAACTCCGGCATGCACCGAGCGTGCACACCAGGCAACTTTCCTCATTGAACTCATCTGCCCGCCACCTAGACTGCCCCCGCCGTCAGCGCACGGCATCCTGTGGTCGGGACGTAGCGTAGCTTGGTAGCGCGCTTCCTTGGGGTGGAAGAGGTCGTGAGTTCAAATCTCACCGTCCCGACCATTTTTCTTCCTTGCCTTCCCAGCGACTGGACCCTTTCAGCAGCCATTTAAGCGACTCGATCGGGGGCGAAACCCACCCATCACCGCTTGATCGACACGCAACGCCTTCGACGTGGAGCAATGGTCGTGTCAGACTCGGCCCGTGAGTTTGGCCCTGCCTCGTTTCATTCCTGCCGGCAATTGCGGCCGCCAGCGATGCCGGAACCCGTGGCTGATACCCCTCCTCCTCGGCATCGCTTTCGCCCAGGCACCAGCCTGGGCGGATGACGATTACATCCCACGTCCGTTCGATCCCGGCATCGGTTTCGAAGGCCTGCTGCCCCGGCCCCCGCTGCCTCCCTACCTCGTCCTCGACCAGCACACCACCCCGATGGGCATCCGCCAGGTCTTCAATACCCCGCAGACCATCATGGGCCAGTCCTTCACCCCGAAGCAGCCGTTCATCGACTGGATCGCCTTCGTGTTCCAAAACCGCACGCAGCCCGGCAACCTGCCCGCACCAGGCAGGCTCCGCGTCCGCCTGTACGCCTCCCTCGACACGCGCACCAGCGTCCTGTCGGATCTCCTCGCCGAGAGCGACACAGTGGCCATTCCGGTCGATACCACCGCATGGCTGATCTTCTCCTTCCCCGATTCGGTGCCCGTCACGCCCGGCACCCGGATCTTCTGCCGGATCGAATGGTTGGATGGACATCCCACCTGGGTGGGCGGCCGGCTTCACGATTTCTACCCGGCGGGGGGCGCCTTCGGATACCTCCCCAACCCGTTCGGGGGCCCCATCCAGAACCTCAACTGGCACCTGTACGACCTTGTCTTCGCCCAGGGAACCGGGCGCCCTCCCAGCGGCGTGCCGCCCGGTGAATTCCTCCAGTGGGCCCTGACTCGCGGGCTCGACACCTTCGACGAGACGGCGGATCTCGACGGCGATGGACGCAGCGCCCTGATCGAGTACCTGCGCGATACCGATCCCCTCTCCTCGAAGGATCCGGCCCGCAGTCGGGCCCACCTCATCGAACTGGATGGCGCACACCACTTGGCGTGGACCTTCGCCGCCCCGGTCCGTCTCGAGTACCTTCATCGGGCGGACGGTTCCGTGGCAGCCGGCACCGGTCATGCCGTGGACGCCCTGGTTCCCATCCCGCACCTCGCAGCGCCCGCCTCCCAAGGCGCCCGGCTGGTGGAAGTGGTCCCGGCCCTCGCCGACACTCTGCCGCCACTCTCACCCTTCCACCGATACCGCACCTTCCGGTTCGAACACCCGATCTCCCGCGCCCCTCACGGCTTCATCCTCCATCGGGTCCAACGCACCGAACCCGGCCAGTGACCCGTCTCCCCTCCTTCCCGCCGTCACACGACCGGGCGCCTCCGGTCCGCCGGGTTCATGCCAACGTCCCCAGTTCCTTCGCCAGTTCCTTCGCCAGTCCCGCAGTGACCGTCCTCAGCGCGGCTGCCGTGCGCCGCATGGCCTGCCCTTCCCCGACACGCTCGACCAGGCTGCCCACCCCAAGGATTCCGCCCGGCCGCTGGCGCCCCAGATCCACGCGCCCCCCGACCAGCACCACCGGCCTGCCCAACCGGGCGCAACACTCGATCAACTGCCCAACCCCCTTGCCCATCAGGCTCGACTCGTCCACCGACCCCTCCCCGGTCAGCACCAGATCCGCACCGGCCACCCGCCGTGCGAGTTCGGACAACCGGGCAAATACGTCGAAGCCCAGCTCCCGGCCCGCCTTGAGGAAGACCTGAAGTCCGAATCCCAGCCCACCGGCCGCGCCGCACCCGGGCCGTTCGCTGCTGAAACCCAGCGTGTCCTCCACCACCCGTGCCAACTGCCGCAGGCACCGCTCCGCCCTCACAATGTCGTCGCGGTTCAGTCCCTTCTGGGGCCCGTACACCCGGGACGCCCCCTCCGGCCCCAGCAACGGATTCCCCACGTCGGTCGCCACCACGAACTCCCCACGGGGCAGTCCCTGCGCCGGCGCTTCGATCGCCATCAGTTGATCCAGGTCAGTCCACTTCCGGATCTCGTGCCCCTCCTTGTCGAGAAACCGCCACCCCAGCCAGCGCCCCACACCGAAGCCGCCGTCGTTGGTCGCGCTTCCCCCCACCCCGATCAGACATCGCTCCGCCCCCGCCCCCACCGCCGCCGTCAGCAGGCGTCCGACTCCCGTGGTATCGAGATCCACCGGGTGGAACCGCCCTGTCGGCAGCAGGGCCAACCCGTTCGACTGCGCCGCCTCGATGACCGCCTGCCCCCGGGACTCCCCATCCCCCCCCTTCCCGCCCGCCCACCACCAGCGCGCCCGGATGGGACGGTTCGCCGCATCCACGGTCTGCACCCACCGCGTCCGCGCCCCCAGCAACCCGCCGATCACCGCGCCGAACCCATCCCCGCCGTCGCTCATCGGCAGCTCCTCCACCTCGTCGCCCGGTCGTGCCCGACGCCAGCCCGCCGCCATCGCCTCGGCCACCTTTCCCGCGGCCAGGGTCCCCTTGAACTTGTCCGGGACGATCAGGACGCGCATGCGATCTGGGCGGGTTGGGCGGCAGACCGGGCATCCGGGTGCTCCTGCGCCAGGCGTTCCTCGAAGTCCACAATCTCGCGGATCTGCGTCAGGAACCACCGGTCGATCTTCGTCAGCGCGAACACCTCGTCCACGGTGAACCCCGCGCGCAGGGCGTGCCTCAGGAAGAACACCCGCTCCGCGTTCGGTACGCTCAACTTCGCCCGGATGACGTCCCGCGGCAGGATGTCCCGGTCGCCGTACACCTCATTGCCGATGCGCCAGGGCTTCCCGTCCCCCCCCAATCCGCTGCGCCCGATCTCCAGCGACCGAAGACACTTCTGCAGGCTCTCCTTGAACGTCCGCCCGATCGCCATCGCCTCCCCCACGCTCTTCATCTGCGTGGTCAGCGTCGGGTCCGCCTGCGGAAACTTCTCAAACGCAAACCGCGGGATCTTGGTGACCACATAGTCGATCGTCGGCTCGAAGCTGGCCGGCGTCTCCCGCGTGATGTCGTTGCGGATCTCGTCCAGCAGGTATCCCACGGCCAGCTTCGCCGCGATCTTGGCGATCGGGAACCCGGTGGCCTTCGACGCCAGCGCCGAACTCCGCGACACCCGGGGGTTCATCTCGATCACCACCATCCGGCCCGTGTCTGGATCCACCGCAAACTGGATGTTCGATCCCCCCGTCTCCACCCCCACCGCCCGGATCACCGCGAAACTCGCGTTCCGCATGATCTGATACTCCTTGTCGGTCAACGTCTGGATCGGCGCCACCGTGATCGAGTCCCCCGTGTGCACCCCCATCGGGTCGAAATTCTCGATCGAACAGACAATCACGCAGTTGTCCGCCCGGTCCCGCATGACCTCCATTTCGTACTCCTTCCAGCCCAGCAGCGACTCCTCGATCAGGATCTCGTTCACCGGCGACAGGTCCATCCCGCGCTTGGCGATCTCCTCGAACTCGTCCCGGTTGTACGCAATCCCACCCCCCGTCCCCCCCAGCGTGAACGCCGGTCGGATGATCAACGGCAGCCGCCCGATCCGCTCGGCAATCTCCCGCGCCTCCTCCAGCGTGTGCGCCGTCCCGCTCACCGGCACGTCCAGCCCAATGGTGATCATCAGATCCTTGAAGATCTGCCGGTCCTCCCCCCGCTCGATCGCGTCCGCCTTCGCCCCGATCATCTCCACACCGTGCCGCTCCAGCGCCCCGCTCCGGTGCAACCGCATCGCCGTGTTCAACGCGGTCTGCCCCCCCAGCGTCGGCAGCAGCACCAGCTTCCCCTCCGCCCCCATCCGTTCCATCTCCGCCTTCTCCCGCACCAAAATCTTCTCCACGCACTCCGGCGTGATCGGCTCGATGTAGGTCCGGTCCGCAAACTCCGGGTCCGTCATGATCGTCGCCGGATTCGAGTTCACCAGCACCACCCGGTACCCCTCCTCCCGCAACGCCTTGCAGGCCTGCGTCCCTGAATAGTCGAACTCACAGGCCTGCCCGATCACGATCGGTCCGGCCCCGATGATCAATACGGAATGAATGTCGGTGCGTTTGGGCATCGCCCCCCCATTCAGCCGGGACTTGCCCCGATTGAGAATGGCGAAATTGAACTCGCGACCCCCTCCACCCCCCTGCTAGCACAACCGCCGTGCGCGCCGCGCTCCTCCGCCAGGCCAGACGCATCGTCGTCAAATTCGGGACCGGCATCCTCACCGACGCCCGCAAACGCCCCGACCAGGTCCAGCTCGCCCAGCTCGTCGCCCAGCTCGCCGCCCTCCGCACCGCCGGCCTCGAACCCATCCTCGTCTCCTCCGGCGCCGTCGGCGCCGGCATGGGCGCCCTCGGCTTCGATACCCGCCCCCGCGATCTCGCCCAGCTCCAGGCCTGTGCGGCCGTCGGACAATGCCGCCTCATGGCCATGTACGAGGCCCTCTTCCGCCACTACGACCTCGGCGTCGCCCAGGTCCTCCTCACCCACGAGGACCTCGCCGACCACACCCGCCACCTCAACGCCCGCAACACCCTCCTCACCCTCCTCCGCCGCGGCCTCATCCCCGTCATCAACGAAAACGACGCCGTCTCCGTCACCGAACTCAAGTTCGGCGACAACGACCGCCTCTCCGCCCTCGTCGCCGCCCTCCTCCCCGCCGATCTCCTCGTCATCCTCACCACCGCCGACGGCCTCCTCCGCCATTTCGACCGACCCGACTGCCACCGCGTCCCCGTGGTCGATACCCTTGATGCCTCCATCGAATCCCTCGCCTCCGGTACCCGCAGCGCCACCGCCGTCGGTGGCATGATCACCAAACTCCAGGCCGCCCGCATCGCCGCCCGCTCCGGCATCCCCATGGTCATCGCCTCCGGCCGCAAGTTCGATGTCCTCCGCCGCATCCTCGACCACGAGGACGAAGGCACCCTCTTCGTCCCCCGCCCCGGCCGCCTCTCCAGCCGGAAACGCTGGATCGCCTTCTTCCACCGCCCCGCCGGTTCCCTCTCCGTCGATCCCGGCGCCCATCTCGCCCTCACCCGCTCCGGTCGCAGCCTCCTCCGACCCGGCATCCGGGACATCCAGGGACGCTTCCCCGCCGGCGCCGTCGTGACCATCACCGGCCCCGACGGACACGAGTTCGCCCGCGGCCTCACCCGCTGGAGCGCCGATCAGATCCTCGCCGAATCCGGCTCCGACGAAGTGGTCCACCGCGACGACCTGGTCCTGCTTTGATCCTCCGATCCCCTGGTTCCCCATGCCCCGCCCCCCTTCCCGCCGCCTCTCCCCTCTCCGCCAACTGGTCCAACTGATGGCCACTCTCCGCTCCCCCGAGGGCTGCCCCTGGGACCGCGAACAGGATCACCGCTCCCTCCGCTTCCACGCCGTCGAGGAGGTGTACGAACTCGTCGATGCCATCGACGCCGGCGACGACCACGAAATGGCCGAGGAACTCGGCGATCTCCTCCTCCAGGTGGTCTTTCACTGCCAGCTCGCCGCCGAACGCAACGCCTTCAATCTCGACCGCGTCGCCCAACTCCTCGTGGACAAACTTGTCCGCCGCCATCCCCACGTCTTCGGCGACACCCGCGTCCGCGGCGTGGACGAGGTCTGGGCCAACTGGGACCGCATCAAGCGCGCCGAGAAGAAGGACACCCCCCGCGCCCGTCCCTCCGCCCTGGACGGCATTCCCCGTCACCTTCCCGCCCTCCTCAAAGCCGAGAAACTCTCCAAGAAAGCCCGCAAGGCCGGACTGCCAGAAACCAACCCACCCGCCCCTCCCCCCTCCCGCCACGCAATCGCCCGCGCCCTCTTCGACCTCGCCGCCGCCGCCCAGGCCAAAGGCTGGTCCGCCGAAGCCCTCCTCCGCGCCGAAATCGACCGCCGCGAACGCCGCTGGCGCCGCCTCGAATCCCCCCAACCCCGCTGACCCCGCGGGTCCCACGGCTCTGACCCGGTCCCGGCCACACGCCACACGCCACACGCCACACGCCACACGCCACACGCCGCCCCCCACCCCCTCATCGTCCCCCCGTCCGCACCGTCACCACCACCGGCCGGTGATCGGAAGCCACCCCCCACCCCTCCAGGACCGGAACGTACGACGCCCCCCGCACCCAGGCCCGCTCCAACCCCGGCCCCAGCAGGATGTAATCGATCCGGTCGTAGGTGTCCTTGACCCCGTAGAAATACGTCCACGTCACCGATCGCGCGTCGTTGCGACCTCCCGCATCCTCGACAGCCCCGCCCCCTCCCCGCCGCTCCGCCGGCCGCGTGTCCACCAGCCGGCCACGCCCCCGGCCCATCACCATCCGCACCGCCTCGCTGTCCCGCGTGTCGTTCAAATCCCCCATCACCACGACACGGGCCGACGGTTCCGCCCGCAACCGGTGATCAATCTTTTCCCTCAGGATGCGTGCCTCCTCCCGCCGCATCTCCGCCTGGTCGGCGTGCGACACCGGACGACGCGACTTCAGGTGCACGACGAACACCGTCCACACCTCCCGAGCCCCCACCCGAACATCCACCTCGAGGATCCCCCGGCTGACCCGGTATCGGCGCCCGGACACCAGATACGCATCCCCCGTATGCGACCGCCGCGCCACAATCGGGTGCCGGCTCAACAACGCCACCTGGATGTTCGTGTCCCAGCCCCGCACATGCTCCCAATGCCCGTACTCCCAACCCAGCCGCGCCGTCCGCTCCCGCAGTTCCTCCAATCCCTCCAGTCCGCCCATCTCCTGCAACCCCACAATGTCCGCCCGCAAACCCGCCAGAATCTCCGCCACCCGCGCCTTCGCCGCTTCCGGCTTGGCCACCCGGTTCCCGGCGGCCGAGAGCAGATAGTTTTCCACGTTGTACGTGGCCAGCCGCACCTCGTCCGCTCCCCGGACCCCAAGGCACAGCACAGCCCACAGAAGCAATCCCAACCCGCGCAACCTCATGGCCCCTTCAACCTACCCACCCCCTCCCGCACTTGGCCAGCCCGCCCTCCACCCCGATCCGGTGCATCCCGGAATTGTGGGTGAGGAGGCAGCCAATCGGAGGGACGAGCTCCGCGAGCCCTCAATCCATTGCACCCCCCCCCACTGCGGCCTCGTGGAACTCGGCCCTCCGAAATGCCGCTTGGCGGACTTCACACCTCTCACCACAACGCCGGGATGCACCGCGAAACGGGCCGGGAAGAGATTTGCCCTCCCGTCCCCGATCGATTTGGATGACCCGCGGGCTTCCTCGTTGCCAGCCCATCCCCTGACTCATGTCCAGCCGTCCCGATCCCGCCCGCACCCCCACCCCCCTGCACGACAAACAGTCCGAGCAGGACTTTCGCAATCTTCCCATCGACAAAGTCGGTGTCCGCCGACTCCGGTTCCCCATCCAGGTCCGCGACAAAGCCCACGAGGTCCAGAACACCGTCGCCACCCTCGGCCTGTACGTCGACCTGCCGGAGCACTTCAAGGGCACCCACATGAGCCGCTTCATCGAGGTCCTCAATGCCCATGGCCGCGTCATGCACGTCGAGAACATCCCCGACATCCTCCGCGCCATGCAGACCCGCCTCCATGCCCGCTCCGCGCACCTCGACATGGAGTTCCCCTTCTTCCTCACCAAAAACGCCCCGGTCTCACGCCAGGCCGGCGTCATGGACTACACCGCCCGCTTCGAAGCCACCGCCGACGGCCCGGAAATCGACTTCGTCCTCACCGTGATCGTCGCCCTCACCACCCTCTGCCCCTGCTCCAAGGCCATCAGCCGCCACGGCGCCCACAACCAGCGCGGCGAAGTCACCGTCAGCATCCGCTCCAATGGCGTCGTCTGGATCGAGGACCTCATCGCCCTCATCGAAAGCTGCGGCAGCAGCGAACTCTATTCCCTCCTGAAACGGCCCGACGAAAAAGCCGTCACCGAACGCGCCTACGACAACCCGGTCTTCGTCGAGGACCTCGTCCGCAACGTCGCCCTCAAACTCCGCGCCCATCCCCAGGTCACCTGGTACCGCGTCGAGGCGGAAAACCAGGAGAGCATCCACAATCACAACGCCTACGCCTGCATCGAGGCCGGCTGACGCCCCTCAAACGGTCCGCGCCCGCGCCGCCGCCGCCAGGAACAGGTGCGGACGATCCCGCTCCACGTACACCCGCAGCCGCACGCCGTTCCCCATCACTGTCATCCGGTCCGCCGCACCGTCCTCGGTGACGGCAAACGCCCTCGCTTCCCATGGACCCTCGGGCGTCTCCCGACCCGCCACCTCATACTCGATCCCTCGCAACGCCAGAAACTCGATCTCCACCCGACCCCCGCTTGTCGGCAACACCCGGTTTACCGTCACCTCGACAGGCGGGAAATCCGGCAACGCGATCTCCAGGCCCCCCGCCCCGTCCGTCGTCACCTCGTACGTCTCCAGTGGAAACGACGCCACCCCCGCCAGCCTCCGCCCATCCGGGGCGAACCGCGACTGATGACACGGACAAATCGAGACCTTCGCCACCGAAAACGCCGGAAGGATGCACCCCTCGTGGGTGCACACCGCACTCACCGCCCGGTACGTCCCCGCATCGTGGCTCACCAGAATGGGCGGGATCGGCCCGCTCGGACGTTGCACCTGCACCTGCGGCGTGAACCCGATCCGCACCGAACCGAAGTCCGCATTCAACGGCGCAAAGTCCGCCAATCGTAACCGCAAACGGGCCGGCTCCCCCGTCCCCGACTGCCTCACCGACGCCACCGCCGTCCCGCCCCAACCGCTCCCCGCCACCGCCGACGCCACACTTCCCAGTACGACCGTGCGGACAAATCGCCGTCGGTCCCATCCGTCCTGTTCGTCGCGCCCTGTCGTCATGTCCCAGGCACCCTGACCCGCCTCCCCGGCATCTGGCCAGCCGATCCCGAGAGACCCGCAGCGAAAGGGGTCCCAGTCGCCGTCGGAATTCGAGACAGAAGCGGATTGAATTCCTCGGCCCGGCCGCTAACCTCCCACGTCCGTCAAACTTCAACCCTATTCCCGTCATCCCATGAAACCGTTTGCCACACTGTTTGCGTGCGTCGCCGCCCTTGCCCTGTCCCTGACCGTCCGCGCCGACGAGGCCCCGAAGGACGAAAAGGAGATCAAGGGCGAAGGCATGTGCCTGAAGTGCGAACTCAAGAAGGCCGACTCCTGCCAGAACGCCATCCGCGTGAAGGAGAAGGACGGCAAGGAGATCATCTACATCCTCGAGAAGAACGACGTCAGCAACGCCTTCCACCGCAACATCTGCACCGGCATCAAGAAGGTCGTCGCCAAGGGCAAGATCAAGAAGGAGGGCGACAAGCACCTGATGGTCGTCTCCAAGATCGAACTCGACGACAAGAAGAGCTGATCGAGCAGGACCCAACCCGGCTCCCGGGCCCAATCCCCAATCCTTCCACGATGGGCGGAACCCTTCCCGGTTCCGCCCTTCTTCTTAGAGCCTGTCTGAAAACTGGAAGGGGCCCTGCGACGAGGGGTTTTGGTCCCGCAGCCGCGGGACGGCGAGGCCGGCGCATCCCCGCAGCGGGCTGTAACGGTCGAGCCAACGCAGGCCCAGGCCGAAAGGACCGTCGCCCAAAGGGTTGTCGCGGAAAAGGCCGGCTGGCTTCGTGGCTCCTCGGTCACAGACCGCTGGCGGGTAGGCTCCCTCCTCGCGCCTCGCCATCCGGCCTTTTCCGCGACAACAGGGCCCCTTCCAGTTTTCAGACAGGCTCTTAAACCGAAGTGCGGTCCTCGTCCCCGAAATCGAAGAACGGATTGACCGCACGCTGCTCCCCCACCGTCGTCATCGGACCATGTCCAGGACACAGCAGCACCGTCCCGGGCAATGACAGGACTTCATCCCGCACCTTGCCCCTCGCCAGATCTCCCTTGTCCGGCGCGCCCCCAAGAGACCCTGCAAAGAGGGCGTCGCCCACCACCGCCAGGACCGGCACGCCGCCCGCCCGATCCGCAATCCAATAGGTCGTGCCGTCGTCGGCGTGTCCCGGAGTGGCACGAGCTTCCACCGTTCGCCCACCCACCGCCAGCACCTCGCCCGGCCGGTTTCGATGCGCCGCCGGAATCGAGGTCCCGCTCGCCCGCAGTCGCAATTCAGGGAAGCGGGCCCGGATCGGATCGAGCGCCGCCACATGGTCCCCGTGTGTGTGGGTGATGCAGAGCAGCGTCAGCTTCAACTGGTGCCGCGCAATGGCCTCGAAGACCGGTTCCGCATCGAAGCCGGTGTCGAACAACGCCGCCTCCCGCGTCCCGGGATCCCATACCAGGTAGCAATGGACCGCCATCCCCCGCCCGTGGGTGGTGATCGCCAGCAATCCCGGGTAGGCCGCTCCATCCACCGGGGCCGGCTCCCAACCCCCGGCAATGCGCCGCAGCTTGCCGGCGTGCAGCCCAAGACACCGGGCCAGCCCCTCCCAATCGAGTCCCGCCGGCGCCACCCCGCCCTCCTCGAACCCCTCCAACTCCGACACCCCGATGCCGCCCGCCGCCGCCGCGTCGCCAACCTCAATACCCCCCATCCGCCGCGCCTTCCGCACGATGTCCCCGACGTGGTCTTCCAACCTCATGCGCCAAACCCTACGCCCGAACCCGCCACACCGTCACGCCCCTGATATATCGTCAGGTTCGCTGTTGTTGACTCCGCAACGGAGATCCGGCCGTTCCCACGTATATATCGTCAGGTTCAGCTTTGTTGACTGTTTTGACCGGCAACAAGATCTGCTGGTGGCGCCACAGATATATCGTCTGGCGCCACAGATATATCGTCAGGTTCACTATCTATTGTTGACCGCTATATGTTGGCAGGTTCTTTTTGTTGACTAACAATAGGGTCAGCAGGCGGTTCCCATGGGGCGTATCTGCGAGTTGTCGGAAGGCGCACGGGGATCGGGGTCGGGGTCGCTATCGGAATCGGTATCGACAGGAGCCAAAACACCTCGCCCATCCCCGATGATCGTTCCGGTTCGATTCCGATATCGACCCCGACCCCGACGGTCCCCTCGTCGTTTCCCTCGACCGATCGCATCCCCGACACCATGGAAATACGCCCGTTCCCACGAGGGTTTAGGTTCCACCCCACCCAGCTCGATTGCGTCGCAGCCGCTCCCCTACCCCTGCTCCCAAAATAAAGAGGCCGGTGCCCGCCAAACCGGGCACCGGCCGTACCATCGAACGATCGAACTTCCGACGCGGTCAGGACACCACCGACTTATGGAACTCGCTCCAGTCGTCGAGGTTGTTCAGGTCCACCGCCCCGGGATTCACCGAGCCGTCATCGGGCAATCCGGCGGCACCCAGGATGCCGGCGCGGGTGGCATCATCGTGGATGTAGCCGAGGACTGCGGCGTTGCTCTTGTAGATCGTCGCCTTGTCCAGTTTCACACCGGGATACGCCTTCACCCAGGCCTCGAACTGGGCGTAGGTCGGCTTCTTGTCGCGAAGGAATGCCTTGGCCTGGGCGGCGTCCACGCCGATCGCCCCGAGGACCATGTGGTCATACCCGGGCCCGATGTCGGTGTAGCCGTCGGCCAGCTTCCCCAGCCCGCCCAGCAGACCCTTCTGCCAGAGACGTGGGAGGTGGAGGAGACCGAGTGGGCCGGCCACGCCGGAGCTGATCAGAGGTACCAGTTTTGTGCTCATGAGATCGAAAAAATGCCCTTCGTTGTTCTTGGGACCGCGCGAGCCTAGTGGCCGGAACCCAACGGTCAATGGTTTTGGTCAAAGCTGTTCGCCAAACAGGTTGGCCAGACGCGCCGCCAGCTTCCGGCGGCCGGTCGCGTAGCTGAAGTACTTCAGGCCAAGCTGGAAATTCGTCTCCGCCCAGTCCGCCCGCAGTACCGGATCTGCCAGCACCTTGCGCGTCTCCTCGACCACGTCGCGGCTCACCACCTGCGTCATCTCGATGGTCTTGAACCCAAGCGGATCGATGTCGCGCGCGTACACCGCATAGGTGTTCACCACCACCGGCTTCCGAAAATAGATCGCCTCGAGGAACGCATTGCCGAATCCTTCGTACAAGCTCGGGTACGTCACCAGGTCCGCATGCGGATACACATCGAACAGCGTGTACACCTTGCGCCCGTCCTCCGTCCGGCCCCGCTCCTCCCCCACCCGCTCGGCAATGAACCGCACATCCACCCGGGCGTCCTCGATCCGTTCCCGCAGCAATTGCATGTAGGCCGACCCCTCGTCCCCCGCCGGGTGCGAAATCACCAGCTTGGCACGCGGATCCTCCAGGCGCCGCACCAGCTCGATCGCATGCTCGATCCCCTTCCGCGCCACCACCCGGGTCGGCTGCAGGATCAACAAATCGTCGTCCGCCAGCCCGATCTCCCGCCGCAGATCCGCGTTGTAGTCGTCGATGCCCGGCGGTGGCGTCTCGAAATCGAGGATGTTGGGAATCACCGTGGACCCCAGCCCGAACCGCCGGGCCATTTCCTTCTGGGCCATCGAGTTGATCACCACATGCTCGATCCCATGCAGCGCCGGCGGAAATGCCGCCTGAAGGTAATCGTTGATCGCCGTCACCGTGAACCGCTCCCGTTCCCACGCGAAATCGTGATGGTGCGCAATCGTCGGCAAGCCCGTCTCCGCAATCACTTCCGTCATCGCCAGCCCAAACGGAACATGCATCGGAATGGCCAGGATGTTCTGCGGCACCAGCACCTCGATCCCGAACGCCTCGATGAACCCGTACAATTCGTCCTTCAGCCGCTCCTTGAGGTACTGAATCTGGTCCGTAACCCGCCGGGCCCGCTGCGTCACCCCAAACAACTCCCGCTGCAAGGCCATCACCTCGGGATGATTGAAAAAGGCCAGCGGCGCATGCCGGCTCTCCTCCGCCGGCGTGTCCAGCATCCCCGCCAGCCAGTAACAGGAATGCCCCTGCAACCGCAGGATGTGCGCCCACTTCCGAGCCTCCAACGTGACCCCGTCCGTGCCGTGAAAGCGTGTCGAAACAAAACCGATTCGCTTCGGCGCCCGGCGGTAGATCGTCATCGTGTCCACACCCGCAAGGCTAGGTATCCGTCGGGAAATTGGAAGCGGCCGCGATCCCCAAACCAGCCCGGCATCACGCCTGCCCCAGCGTCCGGGCGGACTGCCGACCCCTGATTTCCAGTCGGAGATGATCCAGCCGGCTCTGCGCGGCCATGGCCAGTGCCGTGCCCGGCATCCCCGTCACAATCCGCCCCAACACCGCCCGGGCCGCCTCCTCGTTTCCATCATGGCGCACATGCAGATCCGCCAGCCCATGCAGGCGCCGTGCCGTCGCCTTCGCCGTCTGGTTCGGCAGGGACAGCAGCGTTTCCATCTCCGCCACCGCCCAGTCCATCCTGCCCAGTCGGTCGGCATACAGAAGCGCCAGTCGCTCCCGCGCCTCGCCGTCCATCGGGTGTTCGACCAACTGCTGCCGCAACGATTCCGTCTCCAGCTCCGGATCGGGCTCCTGCACCGCCCCCGGAGACGTCCCTTCCGGCCGCAGACCCAGTCGCTCGTCGCCCTTCACCATCGCGATCACCCGCCCCCGCCCTTGCGACCGGCGCCATGCGTCGGTCCCCACATGAGCCAGCCGCTGCGCCGCCTCCGCGGCTTCCGGAGTACCCGGAAAAAGATCGAGGGTCCGCTGGAAAGTCCGCCGCGCGGCCTCGGCGTCGTGGCCGTGATCCAGCCGCCAATCTCCCAGTGCCTCGAGGGCCCGCGCGCGCACCGGCACCGGCAGATCCTCACGCACCACCAGGCGATCGATCGCCTCCTCCGCGCCGGGCCAGTCCTCAAGACTTCGCGCCCGGATCTCCGCCAGCATGAGCAACCCTTCGGGATCGTCCGGAAACCGCTCCAGTTGGGCCTCGATGGTCTGAATGGCCTCCCCGTACCGCCGTTGCTTCCAGTGCGCCCTGGCTATCGCATAGAAGGGCTTCGGCTCCGGCGGTTCGTCGCCCCCATCGTACAAGCTCGCCAGCGGCCTGGCGATTGCCGCCCCGATGTTCTGACCCCAGATCAACCCCACCACAATCCCGCAAACCGCCGCCAACGGAATCCCGATCAGCGGAAACAGGTTCACTCCGCACCAGATCCCCGTCCCCCCGAGGACAACCGTCAGCACCAGCTTGACGATCAGCACCCCCGGCGGATCCTCGCTCCGACGACTCCACCGCCACACGCCCCAGCCGATCAGGCAGGCAAGTGCCAGCCCGCTCAACACAGCTCCCGGATGCACAGTCCAGGCCATCATGGCCAACGCGTTGTCCCCCCGCCCGGTCCGACGACGCACCGAACGTCGGAAAGGAAGGTGGGGTCCTGGAGCTTGATTACACCCTTGACCCCGGCCAGCGCGAGAGGAAACTCGGGGCGTTCTTTGACGTGGGGGCGTACCGGTTTCGACCTGGACGACCTGTCGGATGCGGCATGCCGAGGACGATCCGTTGGCCTCGTTAATCATCGGGTCAAAAATCGACTGCCAACGAAGAAATGGCTCTCGCGGCCTAATTAGGCCGTGACGTCTCCCGGGGACACCTGCTTACCGGGTCAGGCGCTGCAGCAGGTTAGGCGGGAAACGGAGACCGCGCGTCTCCTGCCGAAGCTATTGCATGCGGACTACGCGGCGCGATTGGCGTCGGTGCCCTATCGCGTGGCGGATTCTCTCCACCGACTAAGCATGTAGTCGTGACCGGCAGACCGGCCATGGGACGCGGGTTCAACTCCCGCCGCCTCCACCACTTCCCCTTTCCCACTTCCCCTTCCCCATTTCCCCTTCCCTACCCGCCCTCAGAACTTCTCCCGCCGCAGCACCCGCACATCCGATTCGAACGCAATCATGCCGTATCGCGGGAACAAGTCCCGCTCGAGCCGCTCCAGCAACCGCTCCGATACCTCTGGCGTCACCACCGCCTCAATCTGGATGTTCGCAAACTCACGGATGTCCCCCGGCCGCTGCCCTCGCGCCCCGTCCCCCTCCACGGTGAACAGCGTCCACCCGTGCGCTCCCGTCTCTTTCAGGATCTTCAGGACCGGCTCCCGCGCGTACGCCTCCGCTACCACCGTCACCAGCTTCATGGGGTGCAGTGTCATCGCTGTCTCACGAATACCACCACCGCGCCATCGAGTAATACAGCGGAATCCCCAGCGCGATGTTGAACGGAAAGGTGATCGCCAGCGACGCCGTCAGGTAGTACGTCGGGTTCGCCTCCGGCAGCGACATCCGGATGGCCGCCGGCGCGGCGATGTACGACGCGCTCGCCGCCAGCACGCCAAACAGCGTGGCCCCGCCCAGCTCAAGGCCGGCCCAATGCCCCACGATCACCCCCACCATCCCGTGCACCACCGGCATCACCAGCCCAAATCCCACCAGGAACGCCCCAACCTTGCGCAAATCCCCCAACCGGCGCCCCGCCACCGTCCCCATCTCGAGAAGAAACAACGCCAGCACCCCCTGGAACGGCGCCACGAAGAACGCCTCGACCTTCGCCATCCCCTCCTCACCGCTCAACGCCCCCACCACCAGCCCTCCCACCAGAAGAATGACGCTCCGCCCCAGCATGGCCTCCCGCACCGCCTCCATCACCGGCGCCCCCGTAGTCGCCCCGCCCGATCTCCCTGCCAACCGCGCCAGCAGCACGCCGGTGAGAATGGCCGGCGATTCCATCACCGCCAGCAACGCGGTCGCATGGTTCTCGTACGCCACCCCGATCGACTTCAGATAGTTGGTCGCCGCGATGAACGTCACCGCGCTCACCGATCCGTAGTGGGCGGCCACCGCTGCCGCATCCACCGCCGACATCCTCCCCGCCACCCGCAGGATCGGATAGGTCCACAATGGGATGGCCGCCCCCAGCCCCAACGCCGCCAGACCCGGCAGCAGCACCCGCCCCAGCCCAGCCTCCGCCAGCGACACCCCGCCCTTGAAGCCGATGGCCACCAGCAAATACACCGTCAACGCCACGTAGAACGGCTCGGGAAACTTCAGATCGCTCCGCAAGACCGCCGCTGCCACGCCCAGGGCGAAAAACAGCACCGCGGGCGTGCACAGATTCGAAAACAGCGCCGTCAGGAAATCCATGCCGCACCCCTTACCCCTCCCGCAACGCACGCCGCGCCCCATGAACCACCCCTCCCCGGCCCGTCCCGCTCCATGTCGTCTTCCGCGTCACAGTCCCGCCATCCTGCCAAGCCCCCCGGCGCCGTCCAGCTTCCAACCCACCCCCGGCTCCCACGGCAACTCCAGCAACGGCATCAGCGGAGCCCCGTCCACCCGCCCCGATGCCACCACCAGATCCTCCCCGCACAAAACCACCACGCAGGCCCGCAATCCCCATCCCCGTTCCGCCTTCCCCGGAACGAATACCAGCACCGTCCGCCCGGGTTCATGGACCGTCACCGCCGCCTCCCATCCCCGCTGCGCCATGGCTCGCGTCGCCCCGCGGATCAGGCCCGCTCCATCCGCCCTTCCCTCCCCGGACCGCCGGCGGTACACACCCACATCCCCCCACTGGATGGCTTCCAATCCAGCCCGGGCCTCCGGCGGCAACGGAAACCATCCCGCCACCCCCCGCACGAGCGCCACCGGAACCCGGCCCAGCCCCAATTCGATGCGCCGCTCCCATCCCGACGCATCCGCCCTGACGACCGCCTCCCTCACCACCCTCGCCTCCCCGCCCATCCGGAAGGAAAGCACCAGCGTCCCCAACACCGCCGCCAGAAGGACCGCGCCCCCCACCATCAGGGGACGCCACGGGAAACGGCAGGATCGCGAGGACATCTTCGAAGTCCCGGTTGGAATGGAAGGTCCGATCGTCATTGGGGCGCCACCCGGTCCACCAGGGATCGAGTCACGACTTGCCCAAGGATCCCATCACCTTCTTCAACGGCGCGATGTTCAGCTTCTCAGCCACCTCCGCGATCCGCTCGGGACGGATGTCCCCGACGATGTTCACGAAGACCGCCTCCCTGCCCGCGCCAATGACCGTAACCACCACCCCTTCGATCGCCTCCTCGCCGCGTTGCTTGAGATACACTCCAACATCCTGCTTCCCCTCCTGGACACTCACCACCCGCTCCCATCCGCCCACCGCCAGGTCCGCCCGGATCTTCGTCAATCGGGCGTCCACCTCCGCCCGGTTGGCGTCGCTGACACCGATCACGTTCACCCGCACGGCCTTCAACCCGCGCAGGAGTTCGGTCACGTCAGGCTCCGTCTTCTCCGCCAGGCGGGCCACCAGGCCGATCAGCGACGGACCAATGTTGACCTCGACAAACGGACCTCCGGATCCGTCCGGCACGAAGGATCCGAAATCCACAAATCCCGGCAGGGGTTCGGCGGCCCGCAAGGCCAGCGGGGTGGCCAGCAACAGCGCGGCGACAGTCAGGGCGGAAGGAATGAACTTGTTCATGGTAGGATTCGGTTTGGAATGAAGTTCCGGGGCCAGCGGCCCCGGCGCACCCAGCACCCGGGGTCGCCACCCCAGGTTGCAGAAGTCTCCCCTCCGCCCGGGCGCATCCGCGAATTGTCGCAAGGCGCCCTACCCTCCCGGCAGCCGGTGACTGAGGGTCCGCCTCAATTCGCGCTCGGAATCCCGCCGCTTCAGATCCTCCCGCTTGTCGAACTCCCGTTTTCCCCGCCCGACGCCGAGCGCCACCTTGACCCGACCGTTTTTCCAATAGAAGGAAAGCGGGATCAGAGCCTGGCCCTTGATCGCGCCCAACTCGAGGAGCTTGCGGATCTCGGGCTTCCGAAGGAGCAGCTTCCGGGGCGCCTTGGGAGCGTGGTTCTGGCGGTTGCCGAAGCTGTATTCGTCGATGTGCGCGTTATGCAGCCACACCTCCCCGTTCTCCACCCGGGCAAAGGCGTCGGCGATCTGCCCCAACCCCGCCCGGAGCGCCTTCACCTCCGTGCCGCGCAGCACAATCCCCGCCTCGAAGGTGTCGAGAATGTGGTAGTCGCGCCGCGCCTTCGCGTTGGTGACAATGTCGGCCATTCGGTGAGCAGGTAGGTTGAGGGTAGGTTGAGGGTAAGTCGCCCCAAACGAAAAGCCCCGGATACCCCGGGGCCCCTGCACAGAGATCTGCGGCAAGACTCGCGCCACCCGCGCCAGGCCAACCGTCAGGCCGCTCCGGAAGACGCTGACGATCCCGAACTCCGACGCCGCCGCTTGCGGGTGGTCTCGGCCTCGATCTCGTCCAGGGCCGGTTCCCAGGTGATCTTGTCCTCGAGAATCTCCACCAACGCCACGTCGGCCACTCCCAACCCCCCGGTCTTGGAGACCAGCGGCCGCCCCATGCCACCGCCGCCGCCATTGAGCTGCCGGACCCGGCGGGAAACCAGATTCACCAGCACATGGGGACTCCCGACCTTCTCCGTGGCCTGTCGCATCAATTCAATATTCACGGTCAAATCAAACGGTTGCCGCCTCTTGCAGCGGACGGCGATAATGCGGGTCCCAAGGCACCGGGCAATGCCAAACTTGCCGGAAACGCTTGCCGCTCAGCCCCGGCCCTCCCTACAACCACCTTACCCATGGCGCCTTTGGCTTCCCGGCGCGCCGCGCCGCCGACCGTCCAGTTCGACCTCCCATCCTACCTGGCCTCCCGCACCGACGCGGTGAATGCAGCCCTGCGCCGCTGGCTCCCCCCTCCCGCCACGCGCCCTGCCACCCTCCATCGGGCCATGCACTACAGCCTCTTCGCCGGCGGCAAACGGATCCGGCCCGCCCTCGTCCTCGCCGCCGCCGAAGCCTGCGGCGGCAACCCCGACGACGCCCTCCCCGCCGCCTGCGCCGTCGAGTGCATCCATACCTACTCGCTCATCCATGATGACCTGCCGGCCATGGACAACGACGACTTCCGGCGCGGCAAGCCGACCAATCACAAGGTCTTCGGCGAAGGGGTCGCCATCCTCGCCGGTGATGCCCTCCTCACCGCTGCCTTCGAGATCCTCGCCCAGGCCCCCGCCCGTCCCCGGTATCCCGTGGCCCTCCAGATCCGCGAACTCGCCAGCGCCGCCGGCTCCCGCGAACTCATCGCCGGCCAGGTCGCCGACCTCGAAGGCGAGGGCCGCCGCCTCACCGTCCCCCAGCTCCGCTACATCCACGAACGCAAAACCTCCGCCCTCCTTCGCGCCTCCGCCTGCCTCGGCGGTATGAGCGCCAATGCCACCCCCGCCCGCCTCAAGGCCCTCGCCGACTTCGGTTACCACGTCGGCCTCGCCTTTCAGGTCATCGACGACATCCTCGACGTCACCCAGTCCACCGAAACCCTCGGCAAAACCGCCGGCAAGGATGTCCGCGCCGAAAAGGCCACCTACCCCTCCATCCTCGGGCTCGAACCGTCCCGCAAGGTCGCCGAACGCCTGACCGCCCGCGCCTTCGCCGCCCTCAAGCCGTTCCGCGGCGCCGCCACCGCCCTCGAAGCCCTCGCCGATTTCCTCCTCCGCCGCGATCGTTGACCCGCCGGACCCGGGCCTCAGAGCCTGTCTGAAAACTGGAAGGGGCCCTTCCAGTTTTCAGACAGGCTCTCAGAACCAGCCGTAGTTGAAACTGATGCTCACCCGCTCCCCGGCCGAACGGTTCGCCGCCACCTCGTGTCGCAACCAGCTCTCGAACAGGATCACCCCCCCCGCCTCCGCCGGATACGACACGAAGGTCCGGTTCTCCGGCCGCGGCTCCGCCACCCGCGGCGGCGCCGCCATGAACCGGCTCAGCCGCGGATCCTCGAACTTCAGCCGCGAACAGCCCTTCGGCGTCTTCACATAGTACGTCCCGCTCACCGTGGACAACGGATGCAGATGCAGACCGTGCGCCGTCCCCCGCGGCATCATGTTGATCCAGCAGTCGGTCATCGTCAGCGACCGGTCGGTCAGATCGAACTCCAGATGCTTCGCAAACCGCCGCACATGCCGGTCCAACCGCCCCTCGAGATCCGCAAACACCGGGGACATCCGGTGCAGCCGGCACAGCGACCCGTACGAGGTGTATCCCCCCGGGTAGTTCGCCGCCGACCATTCCCGCCCCGCCCGGTCCAGTGCCCGCCACCGCCGGCACTCGTCCAGCAACGCCGCGTTCAATTCCCCCACCTCCCCCGTCAACCCCGCACGATAGATGCTCGTCGGAAAACATGCGTCGATCGGCATCGCCGGACCCTATCCGCCCACCCCAACCCGCAGAAGCACGAACGTCTTTTCTGTTGTGGCCTCCCGCGACACCGCGACAGGATTTCACCGCCATGAGAGCCGCCGTATTCTTCGAACGGGATGGGATCCTGGTCCAACCGGGCTCCGGCAACGGCACCCCCGTGACCCTCGATGAATTTCATGTCCTCGACCAGGCCCGGGAACCCTTGACCCGGCTTCGCGATGCCGGCTTCTACCTCTTCGCCACCACCAACCAGCCCGGCGTCACCTCCGGTACCCCGTCCCGCGATGACCTCGACCGCATGCACGCCCTCCTGACCCAACGCCTCGACCTCATCGATGTCCTCGTCTGTCCCCACGCCCACGACGACGCCTGTCCCTGCCACAAACCCCGGCCCGGCCTCCTCCGCGAAGCCGCCCGCCGCCACGGCATCGACCTCGATCACAGCTTCGTCGTCAGCGACCGCTGGGTGGACGCCGAAATGGCCGAGGCCGCCGGGGCCACCTCCGTCCTCCTCCATTCCAATCGCAATGGCCATGGACACCACGACTTCATCGTCGCCGACCTCGCCGCCGCCGTGGACAAGATCCTCGAGATCGCCGACCAGGTCGGCTCCCTCCGCCTCCTCGCCCGCCCCCCGTCCTCCTGACCCCCCCGTCCCCTGATGGCGAAGATCCTCGGCATCTCCGCCTTCTACCACGACAGCGCCGCCGCTCTCGTGGTGGACGGACGCATCGTCGCCGCCGCCCAGGAGGAACGCTTCACCCGGCGGAAACACGACGCCCGCTTCCCCTCCCACGCCGTCCGCTTCTGCCTCGAAGCCGGCGCCCTCACCGCCCGCGATCTCGACTACGTCGCCTTCTACGAAAAGCCCCTCGTCAAGTTCGAGCGCCTCATCGAAACCTACCTCGCCTTCGCGCCCCGCGGCTTCCCGAGCTTCCGCCTCGCCATCCCCACCTGGCTCCGCGAAAAGGCCCACATCAAACGCACCCTCCTCCGCGAACTCAGCCTCCCCTCACGCACCCGCCTCGTCTTCCCCGACCACCACGAAAGCCACGCCGCCAGCGCCTTCTTCCCCAGCCCCTTCCCCCACGCCGCCATCCTCACCCTCGACGGCGTCGGCGAATGGACCACCACCGCCTGGGGCGCCGGCCATGAGCATCGCCTCGAACTGCGTCACGAAATCCGCTTCCCCCATTCCCTCGGCCTCCTCTACTCCGCCTTCACCTACTACTGCGGCTTCAAGGTCAACAGCGGCGAATACAAACTCATGGGCCTCGCCTCCTACGGACGCCCCCGCTTCGAATCCCTCATCCGCGAACACCTCGTCGACCTTCGCGACGACGGCAGCTTCTGGCTCAACCAGGACCACTTCCGCTACTGCCACGGTCTCACCATGACCGGGCCCTCCTTCCACCAGCTCTTCGGCGGCCCCCCACGCTCCCCGGACCAACCCATCGAACCCCGCCACATGGACCTCGCCGCCAGCATCCAGGCGGTCACCGAGGACATCCTCCTCCGCCTCGGACGCCATGTGCACCGCGAAACCGGCCTCGACCAACTCGTTCTCGCCGGCGGCGTCGCCCTCAATTGCGTCGCCAACGGACGCCTCCTCCGCGAGGGACCCTTCCGCGACCTCTGGATCCAACCCGCCGCCGGCGATGCCGGGGGCGCCCTCGGCGCCGCCCTCTTCGTCCACCATCAACTCCTCGAAAATCCCCGCACCCCCGCCGGCACCGACACCCACACCCACACCGACGCCCAGCGCGGCAGCCTCCTCGGTCCCTCCTTCCCCGACACCGCCATCGCGGACCTCCTCCGCTGCACCGGCACCCCGTTCCATCATCACCCCGACGAACCCGGCCTCCTCGACGTCGTCGCCCGCCATCTCGACGCCGGCCGTGTCGTCGGCTGGTTTCATGGCCCCATGGAATTCGGACCCCGCGCCCTCGGCGCCCGCAGCATCCTTGCCGACGCCCGCCACCCCGGCACCCAGGCCACCCTCAACCTCAAGATCAAATTCCGCGAAAGCTTCCGCCCCTTCGCCCCCATCGTCCTTCAGGAACACGCCCACGAAATCTTCGACCTCGAACCCGGCCGCCAAAGCCCCTACATGCTCCTCGTCGCCCCTGTCCGCGAATCCCTCCGCACCCCCCTCTCCCCCGCCGACGCCGCCACCCTTCGCGACGACCCCGACCTCCGCCGGCGCGTCCAGGTCGTCCGCTCCCGCTACCCCGCCATCACCCACGTCGATTACAGCGCCCGCATCCAGACCGTGGACGCCCCGCGCCACCCCCGCCTCCACCGGCTCCTCCGCGCCTTCCACGCCCTCACCGGCAGCCCCGTCCTTGTCAACACCAGCTTCAACGTCCGCGGCGAACCCATTGTCTGCACCCCCGAAGACGCCCTCCGCTGCTTCCTCGCCACCGACATGGACATCCTCGTCCTCGAAAACCATCTCCTCCTCAAATCCGAACAGCCCGCCGCCCTGACCGAATCCGAACGGCGCCGGCACCTTGCCGGATTCGGGCCCGACTGACCCACCCCGCCATGCAGTGGTCCGACGTCCTTCGCGAACCCACCCCCCGCATCGTCCGGCAATTCGCCGGGCTTGCCGCCGCGCTCCTTTCGGGACTCGGCCTCTTTCAAATCCTTGCCCGCTCCCGCCCGGGGCTCGGGGCCATCCTGATCGGTGCCGCCCTCCTCCTCCTGCTCGGCGCCTGGCTCCTCCCCCGCTGGACCCGCTGGACCTACACCCTCGCCATGGCCGTCGCCTTCCCCATCGGCCTGGTCGTCTCCCAGATCCTCCTCGTCGGCATCTTCCTCGTCTTTCTGGTCATCGGACAGGTCTTGCGGCTGCGCGGCTGGGATCCCATGCTCCGGAACAGGCGCCCGCCGGACCGTACCTACTGGGAGCCCCGGCCGGGTGTCCGCGATCCGCGACGCTACCTCAGACAATACTGAACCCCGCCGACCCAGCTTCCCGCCATGGCCAGAAAACCCTCCGAGTTCGAAGCAGCCGCGGCCGACGACCGGCCCATCGGGTTCCTGGCCGAGACCTGGGCCTTTCTCAAGGAGAACAAGAAATGGTGGCTCCTCCCCATCGCCCTGGTCCTCCTCCTCTTCGGCGCCCTGGTCCTGCTTTCCGGCACCGCCGCCGCCCCCTTCATCTACACGCTCTTCTGACCCCGCTCCCCGCCATACCGAAGCAGCGTTCCAGATCTGGCATTGGATCTCGAAATCCGTGCATGTCGTGGCACCCGCATCCCTGATCGCCGGATGATTCCTGGAAGCACGAGGAAAATCTTCGTCCCACTTCATTCTTTTGGTCTCTGCAAGCCACATACTGCAGCTGTGCAGCCCGTGGCCGCTCGCCTCCCAGTCCAAGCCAAGTCTCCCTTCCATTCACGCTCGACCTTGCGTTTCAGGCGGCAGTCGCTCAGCTTTGCGATGGGCTATCGGCCGAAGGCAGTATGACCAAGAGAGAGTCAGTGAGCACGCCGAGAACCTTGGATGAGCAGCGGCGCGAATTTGCGCAGCGCCGGTTTTTGGCAATGCCTCTGGCTGGAGTGGCTGCCTGGACGGTTGTCGGCGTGGCGGGCATATTTCTCCCTCCCAACAAGTCAATGCAGCCGAACGCGGACGCGTCGGCTGATTGAGGCGTTGGGCGCAGAAAGAAAGCCGACTTCGCGGAACGAAGGAGATAACAGATACAAAGATGAGCAAAATAGCGATAATACTGATAGCGTTTACGACGCTTTTTGTCGGCTGCACGGAATCAAATCAGGACGAAAGTCGGGACACGCGTGCAAGTTCGGACGGCAGCGAGTGGCTACGGGGCGACGTCGATACCCGTTTAGAATTGGTCGCAAGGCATCTGCGGGGCTTTGACATGGCGATGGTCGAGGTCGGCTACCGGTATGGGGAACTCTATTGGGCGAGCCGGGATCGGAACTGGGGATATGCCACCTATCAACTCGGGAAGATCGAAACTGCCATTGCGAATGGGGTACAGAGGCGGCCAAAACGTGCGGCCTCCGCTCAGATGCTCGATGGAGCTGTCACCCAGGTGCGCACCGCAATAGAAGCAAGAGATGCGTCCGCGCTCGACGCGGCCGTGAGGACACTTACTGCGACCTGCAACGCCTGCCATCAGGCCGAGCAGGTTCCGTTCATGCATGTGGCACCGCCGGACTTCCGTCTATCGCCGATCCGGCTCTCCTCCACACCGAATCCAGAGGAGGGACGGCTACAGAAATGAAACTGGCCAACGATTTCATGCGTACAAACGCGCCGACAGCCACCCTTTTGATCCGAATGATGGTCGGTTGTGTCTTTCTCTCCGAGGGAATCCAGAAGTTCCTGGAACCCGCTGCGCGGGGTGCGGGGCGTTTTGCAAAGATCGGAATTCCTTGGCCCGGGGTGAGCGGACCGCTTGTGGGAGGAATTGAAATCGTCTGCGGGATCTTGCTTCTGACTTCGCGATGCTTCTTGGTTCCATCTTCTTGCTGATCGTCGGAGCAGGACCTTGGTCGCTCGACGGCCAGATCGAAAGGAGGAAGCGACCGTGAGCCAGACGACCGGGCGAGGGCGACTTGCGCGCATGGTCGGCGTGCCTGGCGCCGTGCTGATGGGGCTCGGCTCGATCCTGGGCACCGGCATCTTCGTAAGCATCGGCATTGCTGCAGGGGTCGCCGGACCGTCCGTGATCCTCGCGGTCGCGGTCGCGGCGGTGGTCGCCACGTTCAACGGGCTGTCTAGCGCGCAGCTCGCCGCGAGTCATCCCGTTAGCGGCGGCACCTACGAATACGCCTACCGCTACCTGAACCCGACGCTCGGCTTCACGGCCGGGTGGATGTTCCTCAGCGCGAAGTCCGCTTCTGCAGCGACGGCGGCGCTCGGCTTTGCCGGGTACGTGCTGATTGCCCTCGGTCAGTCGGGTATGACGGCTCGGATCGTTTTGGCGCTCGTGGTAATCGGCCTTCTGACGGTGGTCGTCGCCAGCGGGATGCGCCAGTCGAACCAAACCAACGCCGTGATCGTATCGTTGACCCTGGTGGCCTTGCTGGCTTTCGTTCTCACAGGCATTCCGTCGGCGGTCGACGGGGCGCCAGAACATCTCAACGCCCTTCTCGACACCGAAGCCGATGGCCTCCGTGGGCTGCTCCACGCGACCGCCCTGATGTTCGTGGCGTACACGGGCTACGGCCGTATTGCGACGCTGGGCGAGGAGATCCGCGAGCCCCAGCGCAGCATCCCGAAGGCGATCATCCTCACACTGCTGGCCACTATGGCCATCTACACCGCCGTGGCCTTCATCGCCGTGGCCGCCATCGGCGCCCCTGGAATGGCCGAGGCCACGCTTGCCGCCGCCGCTCCGCTGGAGGTGGTCGCCCGCGGCTTCGGAGTTCCCGGCGTCGCATGGCTCGTCGCCGCCGGTGCCGTGACGGCGATGCTCGGCGTCCTGCTCAATCTGCTGCTTGGGCTTTCGAGGGTGCTCTTAGCAATGTCCCGGCGAGGTGATATGCCGCGGGGGCTGACCCGGCTGGACGGCGAACACGCCTCTCCGCGTCGCGCCGTCATCGTCGTGGCGGTCATTATTGCCGCGCTCGCAATGACAGGAAGCGTAAGGCTCACATGGTCGTTCAGCGCGTTCACAGTGCTCGTCTACTACGCCCTCACCAATCTTGCGGCCCTTCGGCTTCCGAATGAGAGCAGGCTGTACCCCGGATGGGTACCCATCTGCGGCCTCATATCCTGCCTTGGCCTCGCTTTTTGGGTGGAGCCGAAGATCTGGATCGCTGGTCTCGTGCTCATTGGTGCAGGCCTGATTTGGCACAAGATAGCCAGGAGCCATGCTCAGAACGGTCGAGGCGGTAATCGATCCTAGCGGCGCCGTGCAAGTGCTGGAGCATGTGACGCTTGCAGGCGCGCGCAGGGCGTTGGTGACCATCCTGGATGAAGAGCCCAGCAACGTGCCCATCGAAGCCGTGTAGGTGATTCACGATGCATGGGTGCTTCCGTCCACCTCCACCTCGTCGGCGACCTTTATCGCCACGTTCTCCAGAACATCCCTTGGGGCGGGTTCCAGAGACTTGAAATGCGCGCCTTGACCTTCGGATCAAGGGGGCGTGGGAGCCGGCGTCCGGGAACACCCAACCTGCGCGGATGTCGTGCCTATTCGTCCAGGACCGCCCGGTAGATCCTCGGGGTCGGATCGGGCTCCGTATCACGCCAGAACGGGCCGTCGGGGCCTTCGGTGGGATCCGGCAGGACTTGCCAGACACCGGCGGGGCCGGCGGCCTCGCGGTATTCCACGCGGTACGGGCGCCCATGATGGCCCTCGAGGATGATGTGGCGTTCGTTCCCGGGCCGGGCGACCAGCTTCGCATGGGGCGCGGACCGGACAACGACGCCGAAGTCTCCCACAGCGTAGAAGGCGCCACGCAGGTATTGAACATCCCGCAGGACCCACTTGGCCCCGGTCTCGCGCGGGTACCAATCCTGGCCGTTGGCCGAGAAGTGAATGGCATCGGACGAACCCACCGCAGCGAGAAGATGGGCGTGCCTGGCAAGGCGTGACGCCTCGGCCGGTATCCCGACCAACATGAGCGGGGTCCAGTCCGCCCCATCAGGGGAGGTCCGGATCCCGTAGTTCTCGAGGAGGATCCATCCGCCGTCGAACCGTTCGATGTCGGCGACGAAGGCCTGACCCGTGAACTGGGTGCTGGTCCAGTCCACGGTGTCCGCCGAGGTGAACACCGTCCGCGTCGAGAGGGCCCAGTAGCGTCCGTCGATGTATTTCACCCGACTCACGCCGACGGGGAGATCGCCGCGCCGCGTCCATTGCACGCCATCGTCCGAGACCAGGACCACGCCGGCGAGGCCCACAGCGACAAAGCGCCCGGCGCCGTGACAGATGGACAGGAGGTTCGTCACGACGCCTGAGACCATGGGGTCCCATACCCGGCCGTCCAGCGAGCGCAGAATTGTGCCCTCGTTCCCCACGGCGACAAACACGCCTGCGCCCGCAGCGACCCCGCGCAGGAGGGTGGTGACGTGCGATTCCTCCCGGGTCCAATCCGTCCCGTCCTCCGAGCGGAGGATGGTTCCCATGGCCCCGACGGCGACCATCAGGTCCCCCCGGTCTGCGAGGCTTAGAAGGCTCCGGTT
The DNA here is from genome assembly GCA_019634625.1 of Verrucomicrobiia bacterium. Lineage (NCBI taxonomy): Bacteria > Pseudomonadati > Verrucomicrobiota > Verrucomicrobiia > Verrucomicrobiia bacterium. Next base: position 21,064 of record JAHCBA010000042.1, on the reverse strand, counting down.
ATCGGGGCCCTCAAAGGGTCTCCAACCGCCTGAGGCAACGGTTTGCATCAGTGCCGTTCCCGCGGCTCCGTACAGTTCGGCGGCCGCGACGTGAAGGGAACTGAACGCGGACGGGATTGGCAGGGAACCCATGGAACTGGCAGTGGTGTTCGCGGTTCCCCTGAAAGTCGCCCACCATCCACGTCCCGCAGCGTAGAAGGTGTCGCCCAGGAAGACCACGTCGAGAATGTCCGGATACCCCCAATCGCCCGTGGCCAGGGATTGACGCCACGAGAACCCGTCGGTCGATCGGAGGAACGTGCCGCCGTCCCCGACCGCAACGAGCATGGGGCCGCTCGTTGCGACACTGCGCAGGTTCATGGTGGTGGGAGCCAGGTCCGGGAACCAAAGGCTCCCGTCGAAGGAACGGAGGATGGTGCCCTCATTCCCCACCGCGACGAATTCCGGTGGGGCCCACACCACGCGGTTCAGATCAGTGGTCACCGGCCGTTGGAGGACTTGCAGGCTGTCAGGAGCATTGCCGCGCAGCACGGTGCCGGACTCGCCCACCACGAGCCAGGTCCCGGCCTGCTCGACGACGTCATGCAGGGCCCTGTCGGTGGGCACCGGGTCGCGGACCCATTCGAATCCGTCGCTGGATCGGAGGAGCGTTCCGCCCTCGCCCACGACCACGAAGGAATCCGCCAGGTACCGGACGGAGATCAACCGTTCCCCGCCAGGACGTTCCGCGGCCTCCCAATGGATGCCGTTGGTCGATACGACCAAACCGCCGTCCCCGGTCGTGGCCACATAGACGCCTGCCCCCACGGCAAAACGATCCAGGAGGAACCGGCTGCCGGGATAGCGGACGACGGCCCAATGATCCGCCGGTCCGGATACCAAAATCGTCACGGGAACGGCAGTGCTCTCCGTGCGGCCCAGGGCGTTGCTGGCCACGACGTGGTACATCCCGCTGTCCGCCGGCGTCGGGTGCTCGAGGACCAGCCGCGCGCCCACGGCGCCCTCCAGGGAACGTCCGTCCTTCCACCACTGGAACGTGAGCGGTTCGGACGAGACGGGCAGGGACTCGAGGTCCACCCGGATCCCTGACCCCACCGTGATCCCGCGAGGTTGGGCAAGGAAGTGAGGCGCCATCGGGGGAAGCGGGTCGGATACCATGACCGTGCCGCGATCGCCCGCCGCGGTGAAGCGACCATCCAGAAAGGCCGCCCGACGCAGCCAGTTCGTCGTGGGGATCTCGTGGGTGCTCCAGGCAATGCCGTCCATCGAGACGGCGACGCGGTTGAGGGACCCGGCTGCCCCGGTGCCGGCTCCCACGCCGACGAACCATCCCGCTCCGAAGGCCACATCATGCAGTGGAAACCGCTCGGTCGGCCGCACCTCCGTCCAGGCAACGCCGTCCTCGCTGACGGCAAAATCGGAATTCCGCACGCCGACGAACCGGCCGTTGCCGAACGCGATGCCAAGCAATCCGAAGTCGCCGGACACGGCGGTTGGCACCGGGGTGCCACGTCTCCACCCGGTGCCATCCGGGGAGGACAGGACGTCTGCGGCGCCGGTGGCCACGAAGACGCCATTGCCATAAGCGACCTGGACCAGGGCCCGTTGGGCGGGGAGATCGACGCGTTCCCAGGCGATGCCGTCCGTGGACGTCAGCGCCACGCCCGGCGCCGTGGACTGTGTGGACAACGCGCCCACGGCCATCCAGCGGCTGCCACTGAAGGCCACATCATGGAGCGCCAGTCCGGCGGCGTCTTCCACGGGTTGCCATGTCACGCCATCCCCGGAGATATGGAGGCCGATTCCCGGCCCGACCGCGACATAGCCCGGCCCGCCTGGAATCGCCCTGGCGAAGGCCGGCGTTTCGGGGATGGGTACAACGTCCCAATTTCCGTTCCCGCGGTGGCGCTGCAGGCCGGTGATGCGTGCCTGGGAGAGGAAGGTGGAATGCGAAATCTGAAGAGTCTGGGGACTGCCCCCGACATGGAGGGCGCCATTCACGAAGCTCAGTCCCCACAGGCCCTCGGTTGGGCTCGATGCGATTCCCTGCCAGTCCAGGCCATCGGTGGATCGGGCGATGGTTCCGCCGGCGCCCACGGCCAGCAGTTGGTCCGGCATCGGATGCAGACCGACGATCGCATTGAGGGGTGCGGCGGACTCCACCCAGTTCGTGAAGGTTCGCGAACTGGCGATCCGGGCGTAGGACGAGACACGCTGACCCGGTCCGCCCGCCACCCGGTACTGGTCTTCGAACCTGGACACACTGTAGTAATCCGAGGGGTTTTCGGGTGCCTGCGGTCGCCACACCACGCCGTCCGTCGAGGTCAGGATGGTTCCGGAGAAGCCGGCTGCCAGGAAAGTGCCGTCAAAATAACCGACTGCCCGCAGGGTTCGGGTGGTTCCCGAGGGGATCAGAAACCAGTCCGAGAAGTTCTCTGAAAACGCGATGGCGCCTCCGGAACCCACAGCCACGGCCACGCCGCCGCCCTGGGCGACCCCATACCAAACGACGGAACCGCCACCGGGAATCGAGGTCCAGTTGTGACCGTTCGGGGAGACCAGGATGGTTCCGCGGCCGCCGACGATGACGCCGCGGCCGGGAATCCAGGAGATCGCCCGGAGTTCATTCGTGGTGCCGCTGAAGCGGCCCACCCAATCCCGTCCGTTGATGGACGACAGAACGACGCCCTGGGCGCCCACCGCCAGGAAGCCGTCCTCGGCATGGGTCACGGCGAACAGGGAGTTCCGATTGGTCGTGCCGGCGGTCACATCCGACCACGCCTGACCGTCGGGTGAGACCATGACGACGCCATCGCCTCCAACCGCCACCAGTCCCGGCGGTCCCTCCGCAATGCCCCAGATCACCGGGTTCGGACTCCGCAGGTTCCAGCGAGTCAACGCCTCGGGCGGTGCCTGACCCAACGCGCTCCAACCCAGGGACACCGCCACGACGCACGCCGCAGTTTTCATGGAATACTTTGAAGAGCCGGATCAAACCCAGGGAACAGGCTTACAACTTCAGCCCGTCTCCAACCCGGCCCGTTCCACGAGATTGAAGGCTCACGGATGGCAATGCCAGAGTGTTGTTCGCGTTCACCATGACGCGTGCGCCGCGCAACCCGCCGGTCGCCGTGCCCGCCGAGGCCGCACGATCATCGCCCTTCAGCGTTCGATTCACCTCGTTTCGGGAGCCCTGCCAGGCCGGTGCGAGTCCGAACACCCATCCGGTCAGCACGGCCGAGTTCGCCGTGAAGGTCAGGGCCCGGTCATCCACCGGGATCGAGGAAGCGGCCCCGCCCGACAACCGGCGTTCAAAGTTTGCCGCAGAATGTTCGAGGCTCATCTCATTCACTCCGCAGCGCCACCATCGGCTGGACTGTCATGGCGCGGCGGGCCGGGAGCCAGGAGGCGGCGAGCGCGGTGGTGAAGAACGCCAGGGCGGCGACTCCGAAAACGACCGGATCGAAGCCCTCGAAATCGGCGATCAAGCTGCCGAGCAAACGAATGATCGCCGCGCTGAGCAGCAGGCCGAGTGCGATCCCGACCAGGCTCAACACAACACCTTCGCGAAGAATCAGGTTGCGCAGGCGGGCTGGCTCGGCGCCGAGCGCGAGGCGGATGCCGATCTCACGGGTGCGCCGGGAAACGCTGTAGGCCTTGGCACCATAAAGCCCGATGATCGCGATGAGCACGGCCACCGCGCCAAATGCCGCCAGGACCGTCGCGATGCGCCGGAACAGCCAGGGAACGGGCGCAGCGTCCTTGTGTTCGCGGAAGGCGCGCACCGTGAAAAGGGGCACGTCGGGGGCCGCCGCCTGAAGCTCGCGGCGCACCGGTTCGCGCAACGCGGCCAGTGCGGCCTCGCCGGCGTTCACGGATCGGATGAGGAAGTGGACCCTCTCCTTGAAGCCCTGCGCGATGGGAAGGTAGATCGCGCCGGGATATCTCGCTTCGGCTGGGTCGGGACGCAGGCTGCGCGCGATGCCGACGATCTCGAAAGTCCCATCGCCGGACGAACTCGCGGACGTTGGCGCCTCGCCGCCTGCCCATTCGAGGCTCCGGCCCAGGGCGTCCTCCCCGGGCCAGAGCCGGGCGGCGAGCGCTTCGTCAACGATGGCGACCGGGGGTGCGCCGGGCTGATCGGTTTCGAGGCGGGTGAACGTGCGGCCGCGCAGCAGCGGCTGGCCAGCCGCGGCAAAATAATCCGCGCCGACGGCGTTGAACGGAGCGAGGAAAGCGAGGCCTTCCGCAGCCGTGGACGGACGGACGTCGGGAGCCGGACGCGTTCCGGCTCGCCGCACGAAGCCTTCGTTCCAGTTGAAGCCATAAAGTGTCGCAGTGGCGATGCTGGCGGCGCTCACCCCGGGCACATGGGCGAGGCGCTCGCCGACGGTGCGAAAAATCTCGAGGTTCCGGGCCTGACCACGTCCTCCCAGGCTGGCATCGAACTCGACGACGAGTGTGTGTTCCGCGTCCATGCCGGTTTCGGTGCCCAGTTGGCGGCCCACCCAGCGCGCGCAGAGGCCCGCGCCGATGATGAGGGTGAGGGACAGCGCGATCTGCGCGACGACGAGCGGGTGGCGCGGCAGCCACCGCCGCGGACGGCCGGTCTCTTCCACAACGGTTTGCTGAAGGTCGGGGATGAGATCGCGGCGCAGGAGGGTGAGCGCAGGGCCAAGGGCAAAGAACAGCGTGGCCATGGTGCAGAAGACCAGCGTGGAGACGACGGGCACCACCGGGGTCGGAGCCGTGAAGAGAAGCGCGAACGACAGCCGATCGGAGACCGTGGCGATGAGGAGCCTGGTGCCCAGGACCGCACAGAGACCGCCAAGCGCGCCACCGACGAGCGCGAGCAGGAGACCTTCGGTGAGGAGCTGGCGAATCAGGCGACCGCGGGTGGCGCCGACCGCGAGACGGATGGCGAACTCCTTGCATCGCGCGTGGGCGCGGACGAGCAGGAGCCCGGCAAGGTTGAGCGAGACGATGAGCAGCACCGAGCCGGTCAGGCCCATGAGCACGGTGCCCAGCAGGGCCGGCATGATGCCATTCTGCTTTGGCTCCGAGCCGACGACGAAGCGCGGCAGCGGGCCGAGGATGAACGCCTGGTCCTTCTGTTCGACCGGATAAAGCTCTTCCAAACCCGCGGCGGTGCCGGCCAGGCCTGACTGGGCGCTGTCGATCGTGATGCCGGCTTGCAGCCGGGCCACGAGGTTGAGGACGAAGCTGTCCGCAGCTTGAAGCGGGCGACGGCCTTCCCCGAGCACATCGAAGACCCCGAGCGGAAAGTAGAACTCGGGACCCATGGTGGCATTGGTGCCGGTGAATCCCTCCGGCGCGATGCCGACGACGGTGAAGACGCGGCCGTTGATGCGCAGGGTGGAGCCGATGAGGTCGGGATGGGAGCCGGCGTTGCGCCAGTAGAAGTGGCTCACGATCATGACGGGCAGATCGGCGCCGGGTGTTTCTTCCCCGGCGGTGAAGGCGCGGCCCCGGAGGAGCGGCACCCCGAGCGCCTCGAAGTAGTTGGCGCTGACGATCGCGGAAACCCCCCGCCGCGCTTCCGTGCCCTCGCCGACGGCGACGAACGCAAGCGCCTGTGCGAGGACACCGGTGAAGATATCGCGACGTTCGCGCACCTCGCGGTAGGCAGCGTAGGAGAACGCCCGGAACCTGGCCGGCTCCGCTTTGTCCTGGGAATAGAGCTGGACGACCCGCTCGGGCGCGGGAAACGGCCGCGGATTGAAGGCGAGCGCGTAGAGGGCGCCGAACATTGCCGTGTTCAGTCCGATGCCGAGCGCAAGGACGAGCACGGCCGCCACCGTGAAGCCCGGGTTCTTCAGCAGTTGGCGAACGGCGAATTTGAGGTCGTTCATGGTGTTCGAGTCTTCCGTTCACGTCGCCCCGTTGGGTCGTCAGCAGCGCGGCTGGGTTGCCGCCGCTCGACGAAGTAGTAGTAGTTCCCGCCCTCGTCCTCCGCCTCGGTCACGCACGTCAGACCGGCTTCGCGCAGCAATCGCTCATAGGTTGGCGCCCCGAGTGACTGCGACCGACGGTCAGTCATGCCATCCAACCATTCGAGGGGCTCCTTGGGGGCCGTGAAGAGGAAACGCCCTCCGGGGTTGAGCGCGTGCGCCACCTTCTCGATGACAAGTGCTTGAGCGGCCGGCTGGAGCAGGAACAGGAGCCCCCAGGCAAGCACGCCATCGAAGGTCCGGTCGAAGAACGCAGATGCTTCGACCGTGTCTTGTTCGATCGGCACGCCCGGGAAGCGCTCGCGGAATGCCGCAACCATCGTCGGTGATGCATCGACGGCGTAGGTCGCAAGGCCGGCCTCCCGCAGGATGCGCGTGCTCGGTTCACCAGGGCCTGAGCCGAGGTCGAGGACCGTCGCTCCCGGGCGAAAGGCTTGGGCCCACGCCCGGACGGTGGCGGCGCCGACCGAATCGCCGACTCGGGCTCGGGTGCCACGTCCGGCGATGTAGATGCCCGCGATCCCTTCATATCCATTGGAACCATCCTCGTTCATTGGCATCGATCCGAGTGTCGAAGAGAGTCTGCGTCGGGCCAGGGAGCGTGTCTCACCCAACAAAGCGCGGGATGCAGGTCGTTCCTGATGAGGAACAGGAGAATGAGCCAAGACGGTTCTTGCTCCTCGAGATGGACCGAAACGCCGCCCAGATTCACCCCCGCCATCTCCGGCGGATCGCCCCAGTGGAAGCCCCGGCGGAACCCAGGTTTGCTGGTGTAGAAGGCAAGGGCGGTCGGGAGGTCGCCGACGCGCAGCAGCGGATGCAACTGCCCGCAGATCGGATCGACCTTTGCCGCACGACGGGCGGTCAGCCAGCACGCGAGCAGGCCGAAAAGCCCCAGCAGACCCGTCTGCAAGCGCGGCTGCGCGACTGCTTCCGAAATCAAGGCGTTCATGGTTTGGACTCCAGGTGGCGGCAGGCTGGGAACCAACGCCCTTGCCCCGATGCCGAGCGCCAGCGTGAGCACGGCCACGGCGGTGAAGCCGGGGTTCTTGAGCAACTGGCGGAAGGCGAACTTGAGGTCGTTCATGGAAACGTTGTGGGCGATGAGTGATGAGCGGCCAGGGCGCATCAGGTCGGTTCTTCAACGGCTCCAAAGCGCCGGAGAATTTCGTCTATCCGGCCGTTGCCGGTCGGAAAGTCCGCCGCACGGACCTGGGCTCCGGCCTGGAGCAGCGCTTCGAGGATGGCGGGATGCGCGGGTTTGGGTTCGTTGACGGCGGCGTGAAAGTGAGTCGCTGAGGGTTCGGACGGGGCGGACTCGCTCATAGGATTCGCAGTGGGATGGATTCATTTCGCGCCATGGCGTTTCAGCGACTCGACGATCACCGGATGTCCTCGCCGTGTCGCCCAGGCCTGCGGCGTCGCCCATGGCGGGTCGTCGGGGAGATTCGGTTTGGCGCCGCGTTGCAGGAGAAACTCCACCATCGGCTGGCACCCGAACTTCGCCGCCCAGCCAAGCGGCGTGGAACAGATGTCCTCGTCGCGCGCGTGCAGGTCGGAGCCGTGGTCCAGGAACAGCGCGGCCTTTTCCAGGTCTCCGTTGCGCGCGAAATGGTGGAGCGGCGTGATGCCCAGCCAGTCTCGTGCGCTGGCGTTCATGCCGTGTTGGAAGAGCAGTTCGTTCAACTCGCGGGTCTTCGCCCCCACCGCCCAGCCTGGAAAATCGACGCGCCGCGGGAGATCGGGCTGATATCGCAGCATCAGCCGCACAAAGGCTTCCCTGCCTTCGCTGGCCGCGTTGGCGAGCGCCTCGGGATTGTTGGCCAGGGCCGGGTTGGCCGCGAAGACCGCCGCAGCGGTGACAATGTCGCCGCTGTAGGCGAGCAGGTGAACCGCCCGGGAAGCGCCATACGAGCAGAGCAGCTCCACCATCTCCGAGTTCGGTTGGTTGGAATAGCCGGCCGATCCCAGCGCGGCGCTCAGGGTGTCCGCAGAGCTTTCGATCTCCACGTTCGGGTGCGCGCCGTGCTTCAGCAGCAACCGGACGATTTCAAGGTGCCCGCTGACCACGGCGGAGTGCAGGGCGTGGCCGTCGGGCGCGATGCCTTCCTCGGGCAGGTTGGGGTCCGCGCCGCGTTCGAGCAGAAACCGGACGACTTCGAGATGCCCGCGCGCGGCGGCATTCTTGAGGGGTGCACCGCTACCTAAATAAAAACCCGCGTAGTCCGAAACCCGGTTCACCAGCGAGGGGTCCTGATCCAGCAATTCGCGCACACGCGAGAGATCACCGGTGGCGCAGGCCATGCCCAGGTCCACATTCGCGCCCCGACTCACCAGATGGCGATAAACGTCCCCAGGGCTGGTCGGCCAATCCGACGGCACGTCGCGCCAGCCACGGAAATGGTAGTCGCCGTTCGTCAGGTGAATCGGCCGTGCACCGTCAGCCCGCCGCGCGTTGAGGTCCGCGCCGCGCTTCAACAGCTCGTCCACGAACTCCAACTGCCGGGTCATCACCGCCCAATGAATGGGCTGGTTGGAACGCGCATCGCCGGCGTGGAGCAGATCCGGGCCGGCATCCAGCAGACCGCGCATCCTGGCGAGGTCGTGCTCACGGATCGCCGCCGCGACGGGCTCGCCCCGCGGCGACGCGCCGAAGCGTTCGGCGAACTTCGCCTCCAGCAGCCGCTCCATCTCCGGGTAGCCACGGTCGCGGGTGATTTCGATCAGGCTGTCGTTCACCGCCAGGCCAAAGGGATCCGGGTCGTGCTCCAGAAGCAGGGCGGCCACCTCGATGCGGTTCTCCCGCACCGCGAAGTAAAGCGGCTTGCGGTAGCTGTAGTGGCTGCGAACGAGCGAAGGATCCTTCGCCAGCAGCCGCTTCACGGCTTCCATGTCGCCCGCGATGCATGCACAGAACAGCGCCCAGACATCGGCACCCGTGCCGGCGGACCATTTCAGGGGCCGGTTGCTCTTGAGTTCTTCGGGCTGAGTCATGGCTTTGGATTTCTCCTTCACTCCGCGCGCAGCGCCACCATCGGGTCCACCCGGGCGGCCCGGCGCGCGGGCAGCCAGCACGCCAGCGCGCCGACGCCGACCAGCACCAGCGAAACTGCCATCAGTGTCAACGGATCGGTCGCGGCGATGCCAAACAGCATCGAGGTCATTGCCCGGGTCGTGAGGAACGCCACCACCAGGCCGACGATCATGCCCGCCGCCACGAAGCGCATCCCCTGGCTCAAGACCATCGCCGTGACGTCCGCCGCCGGCGCGCCGAGGGTCAGGCGCACGCCGATCTCGCGGGTGCGTTGCGTGACTATGAAGGACATCACGCCGTAGACACCGATTGCGGCGAGCAGCAGCGCCAGCGCGGAGAAGCCGCCGAGCAGCAGCAGTTGGGCGCGGCGCGAGGTGGTCGTCGCGTCGAGGCGTTCGCGCATGGTCATGAGATCCGCGACCACAAGGGTCGGGTCGAGCGCCTGGACGCGTTCGCGGACCGCGCGCGCCAGCGCCAGCGGATCGCCGGCGCACCTCATGGCGGTGCTGACGAGGTTGGGGTGTTGATCGAGGGACGGCGTGTAAATCTCCGGTGTGACCTGGCCGCCATAACCGTCCTGTCGGACATCGGCCACCACCCCGATGATGGTGTGCGGACCGGCGACGCCGGCAAAGTCATTGAGGAGCCGGCCGACTGGCGAGGCGCCGGGGAAGTACTCGCGAGCGAAGCGTTCGTTGACCACGACGTTGCGTTGCGATGGATCGGCGGCGGTGAAGGCCCGGCCTTCCTTCAAGACAATGCCCAGCGTGTCGAAGTAGGTGTCCGTGACGGCCGCCAGGCTCACCGGCGGGCGGTTCGCGTAGCGCTCGCGCGGTTCACCAGCGACGGACACCTCGGTCATCATCGAGAAATGCGTCAAGGGCAGGTGATCGGTCATCGCGATCGACTCGACCCCGGGCAACGCGGCGAGTTCCTCGCGCAGGGTTCGCACGAACGCCGAACGCGCCCCGGGTTCGGACTGGAGGCTGGCGTCGAGGCTCAATTGGAAGGTAAGCAGGCCATCTGGTTGAAAGCCGACATTCACGCTGCGCAGGCGGATGAAGCTGTTGATCAGTAGGCCGGCCCCGACAAGCAGCACCAGAGCCAGGGCCGTTTCGGCGGTGACCAGCAAGCCCCGCAGGCGGTGCCTGTCGTGGCCCTCACCCGCGGTGAGTCCGCCCTCCTTCAACGCTTCGTTCACGGGGAGTCCCGCGGCCTGCACTGCCGGGATCAGGCCGAAGATCATGCCCGTGGCCAAGGCTGTGAGCAGCGTGAAGCCCAGGGCGGTGAGATCGATGCCAACCGGCTGGAAGTGCGATCGGCCGGTGAGTGCGAGCGACTCCAGGAGCCGCGTTCCCCACCATGAACAGAGAAGCCCAAGCCCACCGCCGACGAACGCGAGCAGCATGCTTTCCGTGAGGAACTGGCGTATGAGGCGCGCGCGCGGCGCCCCCAGCGCGAGACGGACGGCGATCTCGCGCCGCCGCGACATGGCGCGAGTGAGCAACAGATTCGCGACATTGGCGCACGCGATCAGGAGGACAAGAGCCACCGCCCACATCATCACCAGGACCGACCGACGCACGTTGGCCACGAGATGCTCGTGCAGACCGATCAATTGAATCCGTCCGCCACCGATCGGGAGGCGGCCCAGTTCAGCCGGTGGCGCGGGTGCCACCTGCAACGGATCGCCGGCTAAGGGAACGGGCTGCACTTGATCCGCGGGCGTTCCGAGTTCTGCGCCCGGCGGTCCGCGCAACACCATGCGGCCCTCACCCGGGAACGGGAGCGTTACCGGTCCAGCGCCGGTGGGTGGCGGCACGAGGCCATCCGGGATTGGGATTTGACCGCCGTCAGGAGGCGGCAGAATGAGCGGCGCGGTAGCATTGTCCGAAGGCGGCTGAAACATCGGCAACGTGACGCGGCTGGCGATGAGTTGCAGTTCGGCCTGGGCCTGGGCGAGCGAGACGTCGGGCTTCAACCTCGCCATGGCGTGGACCAGGCTGATTGCGATGGCACCGCCGGCGACTTCCGGTCCGCGCACGGCTTGCATGGGCACCCAGACCTCGTTCGGATCGGGGAACTGAAAGCTCGCCGGCAACACACCCACGATGGTGTGCAATTCACGATCGAGAGTGATCGACCGGTTGAGGACGCCGCTGTCACCGCCAAACTGTCGTTGCCAGAGTCCATGCGACAACACGGCGATCCGGGGGCCGTTCGGCGTCTCGTCCTCCAGGACAAACAGCCGGCCGAGCAGCGGTTGGACGCCGAGCATCGGGAACAGAGAAGCGGTGACGGTGCCACAACGGATGCGTTCGGCCAGTCCGTTCCCGGTCAGGCTGCGGTCACTGCTGCCGTAGGCGGCAATCTGCGAGAGGGTCTGGCTTTGCTTGCGCCACGCAGCAAACTCGTGTCCGCCCACAAGGTTTCCGCCACCGAGCACCAGGCCCCCCGCAGGCGGCAGCTCCTTGCGGATGGTGACCAACTGACCGGGCTGCGGATAAGGCAGCGGCTTGAGCAGGACGGCGTTGACCACGCTGAAGATGGCGGTGTTGGCGCCGATGCCGAGCGCGAGCGTGAGCACGGCCACGGCGTTGAAGCCGGGGTTCTTCAGCAACTGGCGGAGGGCGAACTTGAGGTCGTTCATCGGCGCGCCTCCAGATGGGCTTTGATCACCTCGTCGAGGTCGGGGTCGCCGGTGGGATACTGGTGTTTGTCGAGCGGCACCCCGGCTTCGAGCAGGAGCCGGACGACACGCGGAAAGTCGCCTTCCGGATGGCGCTTGGCGACGAGGTGGCTGTGGAGCGCGTAGCCCAGCGCCGTGGCGTGGTAGCCGGGATCGCGTCGGTCCACCGGGTGTCCACGCCGGAGCAGCAGTTCCACCAGATCCGCGGCACCGCACCACGCGGCGTTGTGCAGCGGCAGATGGCCGTGGTTGGTCTCCGGCACATCGATGGGGAAACCGAGGTCCAGCATCAGCCGGACGGCTTCGAAGTTGAGGTTGGTTTCCCAGCAGAACTTCGCCAGCAGCGTCCGGTCTTCCCCGTCGAGTTCCCCGACCAGGCCCGGATGCCGCGTGGCGATGTCCTGCGCCAACGCTTCATCCGCCAACAGGCAGGCCACAAGCAGTTGCTGTCGTGGCGGCGTGCGCTCCATCAGAAAGTCGAACACGTCCCGGTGTCCGCGGTGGTGCGCGATCTCCTGGGGCGACTGGTTGAAACCCAGCGTCCACTGGTAGATCGTCCCGCCTCTCTTCTGGAATCCGATGCCGGGAAAGGGCCCCTGGTTGTGGCCGATGCGGTAGGTCGTGCAGACGGGGTTCTCCCCGACCAGCGTCTTCGCCAGTTCCAGATCGCCCAGGCCGGCGGCCATGAAGACGTCGGGCCGGGCACCGCGCTGCAACAGGAAGCGCGTCACTTCGGGCGCGTCGCCGATGCGCCACTGGGCCGGGGTGGAATCATGGTCGTCGTCCGTCGGATCGAGTTCCGAGCCGCGCTCCACCAGCAACCGGGCGGTTTCCACGTTGCGGGCGAAGTGGAGCGGACGCCCGCCATCGCCGCCTTTGGCGTGGACCCGTTCCGGTTGCCCTTCGAGCAGTTCGCCCAGCCGCTGGACCAATCCCAGTGCGGCGGCGGCGTGGGGCGAGAGCGTGGCCCCCTTGGCGATCAAATGTTCGGCCAGTTCCGGTCGGGCCCGGTTCAACCCGAATCCCGGTGCCCACCACCGGCTGATCAGGGCCACGTCCAACCCGTGGCGAAGGAACACGTCCAGCATCCCGGTGCTTCGTGCGGACAACAGCGCCTCGACCAGGGGACCGCCGCCATGCGTGGCGACGGAATCCGGCCAATCCGGGGTCTGGCAGAGCAGGTCGGCGACACCGGCAAGGTCATCCGCCTCCAGGTGTCGCTTAAATAGGGCCAGGGTTTGCTGCTTCATGAGCCGGGGTTCTTCAGTCGTTGGCGTATGGAGAAGCGGTGGTCCTTCATACGGGGGAGGGAGTAGAAATGGGTCAGCAGTCCGGTGCAGGTTCGGTTGTCGGTATTGGCGTTCACCATCGCCCGCACGCCCCTACTCCCTCAGCGCCTCCATCGGATCCACCCGCGCGGCGCGGAGGACGGGGAGCAACCCGGCTGCGATCGACACGGCGCTCAGGGTGACGAGGGTCACGACAAAGGTCGGGGCGTGAAAGACCGGCACATCGAACAGGACGCCCTCCATTGCCTTGCCGGCCAGCCCGGCACCGGGCACTCCCAGAAAGACGCCGGCCGCGAGGAGCTTGAAGTGGGTCCACGGCAAGGTCACGCTCCCGGACAGCACATGGTCCGCGCGGAAGCCGGGTGACAGCTCCAGGGCCTTCTTCAGGCTCACGCCAAGCAGACCGGCCCCGAAGAGCAGCACAAAGGCCAGGGCCACCTGGGCGACGATGAATCCGTGGCGCAGTCGTCGGGCGGCTTGCGTGGCCGTTCCGGAACGCGAACCGCCTTGAAACGTTCCGCCCAGTCTGGCGCGCAAGCCCAACCAGGCGACCGGCAGCGCGGCGAGAACGGCGAGTAGGATCGAGGCCAGGGCGGCGGCGGCCACCAGTCGCGGCGTCACGGCCACATGGCTTCCCAGCGGAAGGTGTTCGACTCCCAGGTGGTCCAGAAGGCCCACGGCAACCGTCGCCAGGCCGAGTCCCGCCATGCCCCCGGCGAATACAAGTACCAGCGTTTCCGTAAACGCCTGCCCCATCACCCGAACATTGCCGGCACCGAGCGTCTGGCGGATCGCGAACTCCTGCGCGCGCGCGCCGCACCGGATCAGCAGCAGGTTGACAAGGTTCACGGCGCCCAGAAGCAGCAGACAGAGGACTCCCCCCTGGAGGAGCCAAAGCGTGGGCCGGATGGACTGCACATGCTCATTATGGAGCGACGTCACGACGGTTCTGAATCCCCCGTCGGCGACGGCCTGAGCCTGGGGAAAATCCCGGTTCATCACCTCGTTGTGCGCGTCAATCTGCGACTCGGCCTCGGCAACGGACGCTCCGGGCCCGAGTCTTCCGATCATCTCGAAGCCCCCGTTGTGCAGCCGTTCAACCCGCAGCACGTCCGGGTCAACGCTCAAGGGGAGAAACAACCGGGCACGGGAGGATAGAAATCGGAACCCGGGCGGCAGCACACCCACGACGACCCTGGGGAGCCCGTCCATCCGCACCGTCCGGCCAAGGACGGTCGGATCGGCCCCGAAGTGCCGTCGCCAGAATTCGTCGGTCAGGACAACCACAGAATCGGTCTGATAGGACATCTCAGCCTCCGTGAACGCCCGACCGAGAACCGGCTGGACGCCCAGGGTGGGGAAGAACTCGGGCGACACCCGTAGGATCTCGGTCGCTTCCGTGGATCCGGCTTCACCCACGATGCTGGTGCCGTGCTGGAGGGCCGCGAGGTGTGAGAGCGCGCGGATGGCACCCCGCCGGCTATGATAGTTGAGGTAGGAGGACTGGCCCCGCGCGCGGCCGACCTTCGGATAGCTGTTGTAGAGCGTGACCAGGCGGTCGGGCTCCGGGAACGGAAGGGGCCGGAGCAGCACCGCATCCACGACTGCAAAGATGGCCAGAGTGCCCCCGAGACACAGGCCGAGGATCAGCACGGCCACCGCGGTGAAGCCGGGGTTCCTGTGCAACTGACGGATGGCGGACTTCAGGTCGGGCATTGAAGGAAAGTGACTTTGGATGACGCTCTCGGATTGCCCCAGGATGCACGCCAGTACGGGAGGCGCCTGCACATCATCGCATGCCCGATGCCACGCCGGGACCGGTCCTCCCGGTCTTCAAATCAAAGGGTTTTCGAGGCGGGGCGCCGGCGACGCGTTTCCCCTCCTTCTCGCAAGTGGGATTCCGCCGTCCCAAAGGCGGGACGCCGTATCGCGGTGGGGATTTGCCATCGTCCGGCAACCACGGGCTTGGGACCGTCCAGGGAATTCCTGTCGTCAGCCGTCACCTCCCTGCATTCTCGCCCCATCCCGCCATGAGCGAACCCGCCACGATCCCGGCCGAAGGGCTGACTCCGATTCTCCACGTCCGTGCGCTCAATGAGGCGATGACCTATTACACGGAGAAGCTGCTGTTTGAACGGCTCTGGGACTGGGGTGACCCGCCGGACTTTGGAGCCGTCCGGCTGGGCAGCGTCGAGAATTTCTTCTCTCAGGGCGGGCCGAGAGGTGGTGAAACGCTGGAAGAGACCCTCCTGCATACCTTCGAACCGGTGAATCGGGGCGGCGTGGCGAGTCCGCATACGCCGGGAACGCTGGCGTTGATGCGGGACCTGAAGACGAAGCACGGGATCGACTACGATGTCCATGCGAACTAGCGGTTCGTGGAGACGGGCGGGTCTTGAAGGCCGTGGGTTCCGCCTGGCTTCACGGCTTCGAGACGACGAGGAGGTTCGTCGGAGGCGGAATCAGTGCATCCCGGAGTGGTGGGTGAGGAGGGAGCCAATCGGAGGGACGAGCTCCGCGAGTCCTCAATCCGGCGCTCCACACCCTTGCGGCCTCGTGGAACCCGGCCCTCCGAGGCGACGCTCAGCGGGGTTCGCATCTCTCCGCACAACTCCGGGATGCACGCCAGGGCAGGGGCACGGCAACCGGCAAAGTCGCCGTCCTCCTCATGAGCCGGTGTGTATTTGCCTGCGAGTCGGCAATTGAAGCACGGCGACGATCTCCGCCTTGTTGCGACACATCCCTGAAACGATCCGACACTTCGGTGACTCTGATTCGCAGCGCCACCTGGTGCTGCCGTAGTTCATGGAAGGGCCAACAGAGTCGCCGGACCTTACAGTCGGGGTCTTGCCAATCGGTATAGCCGCGCAGGCGCGTCGTTTGGGAGCACGGCCGATCGCATGCCCCCCACCGTTGTGGTTGGGCCCTCAGCACGAAACCAGCCATTCGGATTGAGGTCGTGAGATGCCTCCAGAATCCCCTCCGCCGCAGGGTCAACCCAGAAGACCCAGTGCCTCTCCTGCAACCGGCGAAGGTAAAGGCGCGTGCTCGCCGGGGACCGGATCGATCCGGTCAGAAGCAGCGTGTAGTTGCCGGATGTAGGACCTCCAAACAGACCTGGGTTGAGAAAGCAACTGACTAAGTAAAGCCCCGTGGCGGAAATCCGACGATTCTCGATCAACGCCTGGGTGTCGCCACTGACAGAGGATAAAGCCTGCCCCCGAGGGTCGAGCACATAAAAGGCTGGACGGACGGAACCCGAGGCCCGAGTCAGACTCAGCCCGACTGTATCCCCCTCGGTCGCCTCGAAGAAGTAGCTGTCCATGTCTCCCGCAGATAGCGTGCCGGACCGCAGCTCGTCGCGAACCAGCAGGCCGCCTTCCGGATCGGTCTCATTGGGCCATGGATGCTTCACAAGGGTCAGCCTTGATGACCATGCAGCCGTGTCCGACAAGCCATAGACCAGACGATATGTACGGGTCCGCTTCAACAGGATGGCCCCCCCGCTGTCGCGGTTGTAGATCCACGCCGACTGTGTGAATCGCTCTGCTAGGGGCCGCACGGTGTCCCCGGCGGGATCGTAGAGGCTGTCCAAGACCTCAGACAGGCTCTTAGGGCTTTGTCCATCGCCCTGCATGCCTCCGAATGCGGGCCCTCCAGGGGATACGAGCGTCACCAGGCTGTCGCTTGACCGTGGATGGAAGGACCGTGGCATGCTGCCGCCCTGTCTTGGAGGCGGAGCCGGTTCACCGGGAACCGCCGTTGCCAGACAGATCCTGGATGTCCAACTGGCTTTTTCTTCAATCCGCCATTCGCAAGCCCTGGCAGATGGGCTCGATGCTGCCGTCGAGCCGTTCGTTGGCGCGCGCGATGGTGGATCTGGCCGACATTGGCGAAGGCCACCAGGTGGTGGAACTGGGTGCCGGGAACGGATCCTTCACCCGCGAGCTGGTGGAACGTCATCCGGACCTGCCCCTGCTGGCCTTCGAGCTGTGCCCCCGACTCGGGGCGGACCTGGCACGTCGGTTCCCCTCCGTCCGGGTGGTCATTGACGCCGCGGAACACCTGCCTCGCCGGGCGCCATCGCTGGGCTTGACCCGGATCGACCGGGTGGTCAGCGGATTGCCATGGGCGCTGTGGGACGAACAACGCCAGGCAGCCGTGGTGGCGACCTTGATCCCCTTCCTGTCTCCCGAGGCCCGCCTGGTGACCGTTCATTACCTGCCCAGCCGATGGATCGGCTGGGTGCAAACGACACGACGTGTCCTGGAGAGGCACTTTGACAGGGTGTACCACGGATCTCCGGTCTGGAGGAACTTCCCTCCCGCCTACGTGCATGTGGCCGAACGACCCCGGCTTCGGTCAGGCGCCGCCGACCGTATGAGGATCGGGGTGGACGACGGTGGGACGGCTACTCCGGCCTGAAGCGAGTTGCCCGGAACCAACGATCCAATGTCCGACCCAACACGCGCAACCCTGTGGTTCCCGGGCTGCCCTCCAGAATGGAACCGGGTTCCCGGAGGGGCATCGGGCCCCGGCTCAATCGGGGAGTTGCACCATGGCCTGGCCCATGCGGACACGCCCACCTCGATGGATCGAGGGATGGAGGGCGAAACCGGGAGGGACGATCAGAATGATGGTCGAGCCGTGTTCAAACCAACCCAGTTCCTCCCCGCGTTCAACCTCGGCGTCGCACGGGATGTCGTGGGGGCCCTTCCAACGCAGGTGAAGGCGGACATTCAGGAAATGCAGGCGGATCGAGGCCACAAGGATGGCAGCGACGGCCACCATGGCGATCGGCTGGCCGCCGGCCAGTTCGAGGTGAAGCGCGGCGCGTTCATTCCGGCAGAAGAGTCGCTCCACCCGTTTCAACGCGATGGGGTTCACGTTCCAGGTGTCGCCGCTGAGGTAGGTGACCCGGGTGATGCGGCCCTGCGCCGGAGCGTGGAAGCGATGATACATGCTCGAGGTCAGGCGCAGGGTGACATACCCTCCATCGTGAAAGGGGGCGGCGGCCGCTTCGCTTCCGAAAAGTTCGGCCAGCCGGTAGGGAAACCCCTTGGCCTGGAACACCCCGTCCCCTTCCACCGTTCCGCATTCCCCGACAATCCCATCGCAGGGGCTTACCCCCATGGTCGGGTCGGGGTCGATGGGACGCGCTCCAGGCTTGAGTTCGCGGGTGAAACAGGCGTGAAGACTGTTGAACCGGGTCTCCCTCGCCTCCGAGAGATCCAGGTCGGTGAACCCACGCCAGAGGGCGAGACTGATCCGGGTGAGCCAGGGGCTTTCGATCCGGCTGAACCAGCCCATGAAGAGCGTTGCGTACCGCCGGGGAATACGGTTGGTAACCAGGAAATTCAGGTCCTCCTGCAGCAGCAGGCGGTCTCGCAACCCGCGCACCCGGTTCCATCCCCGGGTCGGTTGGATTCCATGGGATTCCGGGTTGGTCTCCATTGTCTTGCGATCACTCATGTTTGACCTGTTCACCCACCCGGCCATGGCGTTGGTTCCGGCAGCCCTGCTCCTCCACCTCGGAAGGCGGCGCCTCCAATTGTCGTTGGCCAAGCATCGGTCCCTTGCCGGTCACTCCCGGTTGGCAAGACAGGCCGCCCGGCTCCTGCCCGGGTACTCCTATACCGAGGACGAATTCTTCGCTGCCGACCAGGCGCCCGTCGATGTTTCCAAACGGCGTCGCGAGGGATTTCGACGGCTGGCCGATGGGTTCCGCTCCCGTCATCCCCGATCCATCGACCAATCGGTGCGGGCCGCCGAGCGGCTGTCCGACCTCCAGTTCACCAAAGCCTACCGCGTACCCTTTCCCTTCAGCCCGTATCTCCAGGAACATCTCAAGCTGGCCGGCTTCGTCGAGGCCAGCCAGGGCGCCTGGATCCAGGATCTCGATGGCGTTCGGTTCCTCGACCTGACAGGTTCGTACGGCGTCAATGTCTTTGGCTACGACTTCTACAAGGCATGCATGGACGAGGCCCAGAAACGTGTGAGCTCCCTGGGTCCGGTGCTGGGAAACCTTCATCCCTCCGCCGCCTGGAATGCCCAGCGGCTCTGCCAGCGATCCGGCATGGACGAGGTCTCCTTCCACATGTCCGGCACCGAGGCCGTCATGCAGGCCGTGCGACTCGCTCGCTACCATACCCGCCGCACATACCTTGTCCGGTTCTGCGGAGCCTATCATGGCTGGTGGGACGATGTGCAGCCCGGACCAGGCAATCCGATGCCACCGGGAAAAGTCTTTACCCTGAAGGAGATGGACGCCGCCACCCTGCGCCTCCTGCGTGCCCGGCGGGACATCGCCTGTGTGCTGGTCAACCCGCTCCAGGCGCTCCATCCCAACGCCGGTGCCCCGGGGGATTCGACCCTCGTCGACAGCAGCCGCCGGGCAGGCTTTGACCGGGAAGCGTACGCGGCCTGGCTGCAGGATTTGCGCGACGTCTGCAGCGCCCGCGGCATCGCCCTGATCCTCGACGAGGTCTTCCTCGGATTCCGTCTCGCCCCGGGGGGCGCGCAGGAATACTTCAACGTGCGTGCGGACCTCGTGACCTACGGCAAAACCCTGGGCGGAGGCTACCCCGTGGGAGTGGTCTGCGGGCGCAGGGAATGGATGCGCCGCTATCGGGAGGAGCGGCCGGGCGACATCTGCTTTGCCCGTGGCACCTTCAATTCCCATCCCTACGTGATGGCAGCCATGCAGGTATTCCTGGAACGCCTGGAGACCCCCGAAATCCAGCACCTCTATCATGACCTCGACACACTCTGGAATCGCCGTGCGCAATCCTTGAACACCGAACTGCAGAGCGCTGAACTGCCCGTGCGGGTCGCCAACCTGAGCTCCGTCTGGACCGTGCTGTACACCAAACCCTCCCGCTACAATTGGATGCTCCAATTCTACCTGAGGGCCGAAGGCCTCGCTCTCAGCTGGGTGGGCACGGGACGCCTCATCTTCACTCTCAATTTCAGCGAGGCCGACTTTCATGAGTTCGGGGCGCGATTCCTCCGGGCCGCCCGCGCCATGCAGGCCGATGGATGGTGGTGGACACCCCCAGGTTTGACCAACCAGCGCATCCGACGTCGCCTCCTCCGCGAAGCCCTGGCCCGTTTCGCCCGCTAGCCGCGCCGGTCACCCCCCCGCCAGGCCACCGCACCCTCGCCCCGGTCACGAAGACCCATGCTCCCTGCGCACGTGCAGCATCGGGTCCATCCACTCGCCCCGCATCAGCGCAAGCGGCGACCGCCAGTACATCATGATGTCATGAAAGGGATCGGTGAGAATCTTTCCCACCCAAACCACGCTTGTCATCACGTCCTTCAGGAAAATCAGCTGCACCGCACGAAACAGGAGTCCCCCCACACCGATGGCCAGCCAGACCAGCCCCAGCGAATGCAGGTAGCCGGACCACCCTTCGCCAGGCTGAATCATTCCAAAACAGGACGGGCTCAGAAGCAGGACCACCGGCGCCACCGCCCACAGGCCCATCAGGACCACCTTGCGACGAAGATTGTAACCCACCTTGATCTCCTCCTTGTGGTCGTGGGTGACTTGATTGACCTTGTCATAGTCGTGGGGCTCGAAAAAGAAGTGCCCCGCCTGACGCGTCGTCATCGATATGCCCCAGGCAACCAGGGCGGCCGTTGCCGGATCGATGAACAACAACACGTAGGCAATCACAAAGCACACCGCGCTAAGCAGGTGAAGGGACTGGTTGATCCGCGAATGATGATAAAACCGATGGTCATCCCAACGCTGGATCCGGAGGGCCTCAAGATAGTGTTTCACGGGTGTCAGGGTGTTTCGTGGCGGATTGACAGCTCTCAATCCGGGGGAACCGACGTCTCCCCCGGATGCGTCAGCAGCGTATGCAAAGCCCTGCGCGAATCGTGTGACGGAATTGCATCGATACAGAAAAATCGGGTCTGTAGAAAAATTCGTGGGTAGAGAGCGGTTCCGGTCAACCGGCGCGCACGCGCGACCGCCAGCGGCGCAGACGCCGCTGGCAGCCGGCGTGCAGCTGCGCCTCCCCCGTTTCGCTGCGTGCCCGCTGGCCCGAGAAGATGGTTCGGACATGCG
>JAHCBA010000041.1 GCA_019634625.1 Verrucomicrobiia bacterium | reverse complement strand
TCCCACGGTGGCACCGCAGGGTGTCCCCACCCTAACCCAAAGCGCCCCCCTCGCAGACCGCACCGCGCCGCAGAGGGAATCGCCCCGCCCGGTTGCCATCGGAGGGACGAGCGCCGCGAGTCCGAGCGAAGGCGCGCCCCAACCCGCTGTCCTCCGACCCACTCCGCCCACGGTGGCACCGCAGGGTGTCCCCAACCCCACCCAAAGCCCCCCCCTCGGAGACCGCACCGCATCGCAGGGGGGACTGCCCCGGTCTGTCGGGATCGGAGATGCCGAAGGGGACATGACCCGACAGGACGGGTTCGTCGGGACCCAACGCGGGGATGCTCGTTCCGCTGCGGGATTACGGGAAGGCGAGGGTCCATGGCGGCAGGATCCGTCGCGTGTCCTGCGATTCGACCGCGGGCGAATGGCCATGCCGGCGATGGCGGAGATCCCCGCTGAAGCAATCCGTCGTGAGATCCCAGTCGGCCACCCATTGACGGAGCCGGCAGACCGCAGCGTCCTGGGCGCGTGGGACCGGTTGCCTGCCCGCCCTGGGGAAGAACTGCCGGGTCGCCCGGTGTTGGAAGCGCGCCCCGCGGTGCCAGGGGATGTCCAGCCGATGCGGTCCCAGCCCGCATTGTCAGCGGGTATCGCCGGAGCCAGCGCCACGCCGGTCGGCGACGGATCGGCCGGATCCCATGGGATGGCGGCGGCAACCGGGTTGGCGTCGAGGCGGGAGGTTGCCGAGGAGCGGGCGGGTGAGGCAGGGGCTGTTTTTGCCGGAAACGACCGTGGCACGCGGGCTGCTCTAGTCGGCGGTGGGATGAAAAGTGCCCGTCCGATGAACAAATTTGCCGAATCCGGCGGCCCTGGGCTGCCGGTCGGCAGAAATGTCACCGGGATGACGGCACCGAGACCGGGTGGGGGAGGGGCAGGAATCGCGGCCCCGGGGCGCGGCGACGTTCCGGTCGAAAGGGTTTTGGAGGAATTCGGACGGGAGACGGCGTCCCAGGCCATTCGCGAAGCGCGTTCCGATGGAAATGGAGGTCTGGTGCAGCCGCGTGCCGAAGCGGGGGAGGCGGCGGTGGAGAAGGTGCAGCGGTTGGCCTCCCTGATGACCCGGGAGATCGTGCTGTTCCGGCGTTCGGGCGAAGATGCGGTCTCCGTGGTGCTGCGGCCGGATGCCGGGACCGAAGTGCGGGTGCGGATCCGGCACCGGGCGGACGGGATCGATCTGGCGGTGCGCGTTGAGCGGGGCGACGCGGCGGCACTGCAAGGGCACTGGCACCAGCTGCGCGACGCCCTGGCCGAGCAGCAGGTCCGGCTCCTGCCTCTTTCCGAGTCGGGCGGCGCAGTCACGGAATCCGGGGGAATCGCCCAGGGCCGATCCGGGTTCGCGGACGACCGATCCTCGCGACAGCACGGTGCGGCGGAGGAACGGATGATGCCGGACGGAGACGGCGAGCGGAAGCGGGGCGGGGAAGCCCCGGAACGGGACGCGGCCTCTGCCACCGCCGGGCGGTCCGATCGCGGCAGCGGTTCCCAATCGGCCCGGGAATTCTGGGCCTGAGAATTTCAAGTCATGAGTGCCATTCACGCCATCACCCCTGGAGTCAGCAATCTCAATGAGGTTTCGCGGATTCCGGTCCAGACCCTGAACCAGGAGGATTTCCTGAAGCTGCTGGTGACCCAGTTGACCACGCAGGATCCGATGGCGCCCAAGCAGGACACCGATTTTTTCGCCGAGATGGCGACCTTCAGCACGCTCGAACAGACCCGCGTCATGCAGGCGGACATTGCGCTCCTGCGGGCGGACCAGCAGATCACGCAGGCGACCGGCCTGCTGGGTCGGACGGTCGAGGTCAGCGTGGATGAAGAGACGCGCGCCGTGGGAACGGTGGACGCAATCCAGATTGAGGCAGGGAGGCCTATGGTGGTGGTCGGTGACCGGCTCTTCGCCCTGAGCGAGGTGCTGGCCATCGCCCCGACAGTCACGACCTGAATCCAATAACGATCCGAATCCTATGTTACGCTCGCTCACCTCCGCCATCAGCGGCCTCCAGAACTTCCAGGGGCGCCTTGATGTCATCGGCAACAACATCGCCAACGTCAACACGACCGGCTTCAAGGCCGCCCGTGTGGACTTTGCCGACTCCTTCAGCCAGACGCTCCGAAGCGCCAGCGCCGGCAGCCCCACCAGCAGTGGCACCTCGTCCATGCAGGTCGGGTCCGGCGTGACCACGGCGGCCATCCGCAATCTCTACACCCAGGGCGCCATCACCGGCACCAACGTCAAGACCGACCTCGCCGTCGCCGGCGAGGGCTATTTCGTGGTGCGCGATGCGCTGAGCAACTCGAACTTCGCCACCCGGGCGGGGGACTTTCGTCTCGACGGCAACGGTCACCTGGTGACCAACGGCGGGATGCGGGTGCAGGGATACAACGACTCCAAGCTGAGCGGCATCGGCGACATCAAGATCGACCTGGAAGGCATGCTGGTCCATGCCACCCCCCCGCGCGGTTCATCGTTGCTGAACCTGGACACCTTCGCGGATCTCGAGTCCTTCGCGCTCGGGCTGGCGGAGGCGACCGATCCCGAATCGATGGACGGCTTCCTGTTCGGACAGTTGAGCGCCGACACCCAGGCCCAGCTTGCCGCCTGGAAGGACATCACGCCGGATCGGCCGCCCATTTCGGCGGACCTGTCGAAGCGGGTCGTGGACGACCTGAACGCGGCCCTCAGCGGTCCCAGCCTGTGGAAGGCGGATCCGGACGACAACAAGCACTTCGACGGCGTTGTGCTGCGGGACGAGACCCGTTCTCTGCTGGGCGAGGGGATGGAGGGCGAAAAACTGGCCCGGATGAACCGGATGCTTCTCGAGGACGCCTACGGATCGGCCATGGCGCAGAAGCCTCTGCCGACGCTGGCGTCGTACGCGATCGACACCGAAGGGCGGGTGAACATCAACCTGTCGGACGGCAGCCAGTTCGTGCGGGGCCAGGTCCTGCTGCAGAACTTCCGCGATCCGCAGAGCCTGGTGAAGGAGGGCAACAACCTCTATTCCGGCATCACCATGGCCGGACCGCTGGAGAACATGGCCGCCGCCGGCACGCAGGGTCTCGGTCGGATCCAGTCCGGCGCGCTGGAACTCTCGAACGTCGATCTGGCCAACGAATTCTCGACCATGATCACCGCGCAGCGGGCCTTCCAGGCCACCGCCCGGGTGATCTCGGTGAGTGACGACATGTTGCAGGAGTTGGTCAACCTCAAGCGGTAAGGCGGCCCCATGGCGGACACCAAACCAGAAGGCGACGCCCCAGCGGCGGCGGCACCGGGCGGGGCGAAGGGCGGACTGGGGGCCTGGTTGCCATTGATCCTCACCCTTGTGGCCATGCCGGCTCTGGCGTACGGGATGACCACGTTCGTCATTGTGCCGCAGATCCAGAAGGCCGTCGCGCCGCTGGCCGGCGTGGAGGGCGGCGAGGGAGGGGCTCCGGCCCGGGCGGGTGGCGTCCCGGCCAGGGGCGGGAGCGGGACCAAGGAGTCGGTGCCCCTGACGAAGATGGTGGTCAACGTGGCGGGAACGATGGGGACCCGGTACCTGTTGAGCAGCATGACGCTGGTGGGCACGACCGCCGGCTTCAAGGCGAAGGTGGAACAGAATCGGGATCTGCTCCTGGATCTGGCATCCAGCGCGTTGAGCAACAAGACCATAGCCGATCTGGAACGGCCGGGGGCGCGCAACGAGATCCGCATGGAATTGCTGACCGTCTTCAACCAGGCCCTGGGCGCCGACATGGTGCAGGAGCTGTACATCACCGAGTTCGCCATCCAGTAGGGGGAGCCCCACGCCATGGACGCTGGTGCCGATGACATTCTTGCCCAGGTGCTGTCGCAATCGGAGGTCGAAAACCTCCTGGCGCAGGTCACCGAGGAGGAGAACACCCTCCTGGTGCACACGGCGGAGAACCGGCAGGTGCGGCTGCCCAAGGACCGGATCCAGCCCTACGACTTCCGGCATCCGGTCTTTCTGTCGCAGGGCGAGCTGCGCCGGTTGCGGCTGCGTCACGAGGAGTTCCTGCGCGCCCTGGCGGCCCAGCTTTCCCTGTATCTGCGGATGGAGTTCACGCTCCAGATGTCGAAGCTCCAGACCCTGCTCTACAAGAAGTTCACGGAGAGCCTGGGCAACCCGACCCACCTCACCCTGTTCCGGGCGGAACCGCTGCCGGGCGTTTGCATCCTCGAGATCACCCCCCGGCTGGGCCTCACCCTGGTGGACCGGCTTCTGGGAGGGCCGGCCCATTCGGTCAATCCCAATCACGACTTCACCGAGATCGAGCTGGCGCTGCTGCAACAGGCGGTGCAGGTGATCCTCGGCGAGTGGTGCAACCACTGGCGCGGCATCCAGGAGCTGCGCCCGGTGCTGCTCGGCCAGGAGACCAACGGGCGTTTCCTGCAGACCTCCCCCCACGACACCGTCATGCTCGTTCTGTGCATGGAGGCGCGGATCGGGGACTGCATGGAGGCGATGCAGATCGGGTTTCCCTACTACACCCTCGAGCCCCTGATTCGCGAACTGAGCCGGACACTCGATGCCTCGACTGCCGACCGGCCTGCCGCGTCCGCCGATGCCCCGCTGGCCTGGGATTCGCGCTTCGATGAGGTGCCCGTCCCGCTCTGTGCCGGGTGGTCGGGGCTCGAAATGGCGGTCCGCGACGTCGCCGCCCTGAAGGTGGGTGACATCGTGGAGTTGTCGCCGTCCAGCGCCGAACAGGTGAGCGTGCGCCTCGACGATTCGCCTCGATTCCGCGGCCGCCTGGGCACCCGCGACGGCCGATGGGCCGTGCAATTGATCGAACCCCGCACGGAATAGCCTTTTCGCCCGCCATGGATCCCTCCCCAAACGCCTCCCCGAACCTGGATGTCCTCCTGGATGTGCCGGTCAAACTGACCGTCGAGCTGGGTGCCTGCCGCATGCCCATGCGGGAGGTGCTGCGCCTGGCCGCCGGATCGGTGGTCCAGCTCGACAAGGTTGCCGACAGCCCGGTGGACCTCTTCGTCAACCAGCGCCGTATCGCCCGCGGCGAAGTGGTGGTGGTGGACGACCGGTTCGGCATCAAGATCACCGAGATCGTCAGCGGCTGATCGACCCCGCCTGAACCGAGCGCCGGCCTGCGGCGAGGGGAATCGGGAATGGGGGATGGGGGACGGTGCATCCCGGAGTTGTGGGTGAGGAGGCAGCGAATCGGAGGGACGAGCTCTGCGAGTCCTCAACCCAACGCTCCGCACCCTTGCGGCCTCGTGGAACTCGGCCCTCCGAGGCCACGCTTCGCGGAGCTTGCACCTCGCCCAACCACTCCGGGATGCACGGATCGACACCCTGCCAGCCCGGTTGAAATTGCCTCGAGGGCGGGGGATGGGGGCAACTCCTGCCGCAATGGGGGATCGGAACCGTCGATTCGGGCCGTTTTTGCCCTGCGGAACGTCCGGCATGGGCGCTGCTCTGGAAGGGCGTGTCGATGGTATTCCCCATTCAAGCCTTCCGCTGCCGGTTGCCGGCCAGGGCCGGTCTTGTCGTCCTGCTCGCCGCCTCGGGACTGGCGGTCGCCGCCGAGCCGTCGGCGGCGGGCGTCCCGGGTGACGAGGCGCTGCCTCTGCCGGGCCTGGGCGTTTCGATGATCCGGTTGATGGGCGCGTTGGCCCTCGTTCTGGGATTGTTCCTGGGCGGTGTCTGGCTGGTGCGAAACTGGCAGCGCCTTTCGGCGGGCAGGGCGGGGCGACCGGACCTGAAGGTGATCGAGATGCGATCGCTCGGAGCCCGGCAGGCACTCTGGGTGGTGGGCTACCGGCAGCAGCGGATGCTGGTGGCGTCGTCGCCATCCGGTGTGTCCCTCCTGACGCATCTGCCGGAGGCGGGCCAGGACGAAGTGGTCCCGACCGCGCCGTCGCTGGATTTCCAGGAAGCGTTTCGACAGGTCCTCGGGCGCCGCGCATGAAGACCGGATCGACCATGCAGACGGGGTGGGGGATGAGGCGGAGCGCCGGGTGGATCGTTCGGGGGCTGGCGCTGGTCGGGCTGGCGGCGTGCCTGGTGTGGGGCGGGGTGGCGGAGGCGCAGACCGTTCCGGCACCGGAACCGGCCCCGGCCTCGACGGGGGGGATGAACCTGAACATCGGCGTGAACGGTCTGTCGCAGGCGTCGGATGTCGATTCGGCGATCAAGGTGCTGTTTGTCATCACGCTGCTGACGCTGGCGCCGTCGCTGGTGCTGCTGATGACGAGCTTCACCCGGATCGCGATCGTGCTGTCCTTCGTGCGAACGGCGTTGTCGGTGCAGGGGGCGCCGGCGAACCAGATCATCATCGGGCTCTCGCTGTTCCTGACCTTGTTCATCATGGCGCCGGTGTGGGAGGAAGTGGACCGGGAGGCGCTGGCACCCTACCGGGCCGGGGAGATCCAGGGGGCCGAGGCGCTGGACCGGGCGACCGGGCCGGTGCGGGCGTTCATGCTGCGTCAGTGCCGGCCGAAGGATGTGGAGCTGTTTGTCGGACTGGCGAAGCTGGGTCCGATGGCACCGGAGGAACTGCCGATGAAGGTGGTGATTCCGGGATTCATCGTGAGCGAACTGCGGACGGCGTTTCAGATGGGGTTCCTGCTGTTCGTGCCGTTCATTCTGATCGACCTGGTGGTGGCCACGGTGCTGATGAGCATGGGGATGTTCATGATGCCGCCGATGACCATCTCGCTTCCGTTGAAGATCCTGCTGTTTGTGCTGGTGGATGGATGGAACCTCATCGTGCGGTCGGTGGTGTTGAGTTTCGGGGGATGACGGGAGGGGACGGGTGGGAGGCGGACGCGGCCAGAACAAGACCATGAATCCGGAATTCGCGGCGGAACTGTTGAAGTCGATGATGATGCAGGCGGTGGGCCTGGCGGCGCCCTTCCTGCTGACCGCCATGCTGCTGGGGCTGGCGGTGAGCCTCTTTCAGACCGTGACATCGATCCATGAGCAGACCCTGACGTTCGTGCCGAAGGCGCTGGGCATCACCGGGGTGCTGCTGGTGCTGCTGCCCTACATGTTGCGGACGGTGATCGAGTTCACGGTGGCGGTCATCGAGCGCATTCCGCAGATGACGCGATAGGAGGGGCATGGAACGCAATGATACCGTTGACCTCCGAGTGGCTGGCCGGGTGGGTGATGGTCTTCCTGCGGGCGAGCGGCCTGCTGATGGTGTTTCCGGTTTTCTCCGCGCCGTCGGTCCCGGTGCCGATCCGGGTGGCGCTGGGCGCGCTGCTGGCCTTCCTGGTGAGCCCGATGGTGCCGGGCGGGGTGGCGTCGGGGATGGACATGGCCGGGTTGATCGGGCTGATGGCGGCGGAGGTGGGGATCGGGCTGCTGTTCGGATTTGTGTGCCGGATGGTCTTCTATGCGGTCGAAATGGCGGGGGCGATCATCGGGGCGGAGATCGGATTGAGCCTGCCGCCGAGCTACAACCCGCTGACCAACTCGCAGGCGAGCGTGCCGGGGACGATGCTGAACTACCTGGCGACGATGCTGTGGCTGGTGCTGGATCTGCACCACTGGATGCTGGTGGGGTTTCAGCGGTCGTTTGCGCTGCTGCCGGTGGGGACGGCGGGGTTGCCGGAGGCGGTGCTGGGCGAGGTGTTGCGCTGGGCCGGGCTGGTCTTCGTGATCGCGTTGCAGATGGCGGCGCCGGTGATGGCGGTGTCCTTCATCATCTCGCTGGTGTTTGCGGTTCTGGGACGGGCGGTGTCCCAGATGAACGTCTTCACGGAGAGTTTCGCCGTGCGCCTGTTCTCGGGCCTGGTGGTGTTCGGGCTCGGGTTCCAGTTGATGTCGCACCAGATCGGCAACTACCTGGGGCGGTTGCCGGAGGACGTGGTCCGCATCGCGGCCCTGATGCGGGTCCGGCCATAGGGGGGCGGGAGGAGCGCCCGATGAGGTCATGAGCGAGCAAGTTGGCGAGAAGACCGAGCAACCGACACCGCGTCGGCTGGAGGACGCCTGGAAGAAGGGCCAGTTCGCGCGGAGCACGGAGATCCAGACGGTGTTTGTGCTGGGGGCCGGCTTCCTGGCGCTGTTGTTCACCAGCCGGGAGATCTGGCGGATCCTGAGCGTGGCGGTGGGCTCGACGCTCGGGCACCTGCACGAGGTGCCGCTGACGCCGGTGGCCATGCACGGGCATGTGGTGAGCACGGCGGTGGCCCTCGGTCAGTGCCTCTGGCCCATCATGGCGGCGACCATTCTCGGCGGATTGCTCGCCGGCGGCATTCAAAGCCGGTTTCGGACGGCTCCGGAGGCTCTGGAGGCGAAGTGGGAGCGGTTGAGCGTGGTGAGCGGGTTCAAGCGGGTCTTCTCGATCCATTCGACGGTGACCGCGGGCATCGCGCTGCTGAAGCTGACGGTGATCGTGGCTCTGACGGCGCAGGTGATCCGCGGGGTGCTCGACGACCCGATCTTCACCGCGATGGTGGATGTGCAGCGGATCAACCTGTTCATGGCCGACTCGGCGCGGAAGATCATCCTGCGGGTCCTCTTCGCCCTGATGGTCATCGCCGCCCTCGATTACGGATACCAGTTCTGGAAGAACCACCGTGACATGATGATGACCCGTCAGGAGGTCAAGGATGAGATGAAGAACACCGAGGGCAATCCCCAGGTGCGGGCCCAGCAGCGCCGTCGCCGCCAGGGCGTCAACCAGCGCAAGATGCTGATGGACGTGCCGCAGGCGGACGTGGTGGTGACCAACCCGACCCACCTTGCCATCGCCCTGCGGTACGACCGGCGGACGATGAAGGCTCCGCGCATCGTGGCCAAGGGATCGCGCCTGAATGCGCTGCGGATCCGCGAGGTGGCGCGGCAGCACCAGGTGCCGATCCTCGAAGACAAGCCGCTGGCCCGGCTGATGTTCAAGCACGGGCGGGTGGGCGGGGAGATCCCGGCCCAGGTCTTCGCGGCGGTCGCCGAGGTGCTGGCCTGGGTGTACCGGGTGAACGCCTACCGCTACTACCGCGAGCAACACGCCGGAACCTGATCCCATGGCCGCCCCTCAGACACCTTCCAGGATTTCGCGCCTGCTCGGCAGCGGGGACCTGTTCCTTACGGCGGCGCTGTTCGGGACCATCCTGCTGATGATCCTGCCCGTCTCGCCGTTCCTCCTGGACGGCCTGCTGGCGGGAAGCATCGCCATCTCGCTCCTGATCCTGCTGGTGATCCTTTACGTGAAGGAACCGGCGGATTTCAGCGGGTTCCCGACCCTGCTGCTCTTCGTGACGCTGTTCCGGCTCGGCCTGAACATCGCCTCGACGCGGCTGATCCTGCTCGACGGCTATGCCGGTCAGATCATCCAGTCCTTCGGGGACTTCGTGGTGCGGGGGAACTTCGTGGTCGGCCTGGTGGTCTTCGCGATCCTGGTGATCATCAACTTCATCGTCATCACCAAGGGCGCCGGCCGCATCGCCGAGGTGGCCGCCCGGTTCACCCTCGATGCCATGCCGGGCAAGCAGATGGCCATCGATGCCGAACTCAATGCCGGGGTCATCAACGAGGCCGAGGCGCGGGAACGCCGCCGTCGGGTCGAGCAGGAGGCCGACTTCTACGGCGCGATGGACGGTGCCAGCAAGTTCGTCCGCGGCGATGCCGTCGCCTCGATCCTGATCACCCTGATCAACGTCATCGGCGGATTCGCGATCGGGATCATGCAGAAGGGCATGACCGTGGCGGATTCGCTCCAGCGCTTCACGCTGCTGTCGATCGGGGATGGCCTGGTCTCGCAGGTGCCGGCCCTGATCACCTCGGTGGCGGCGGGCATTCTGGTGACCCGGGCGGCCGCCAAGGACGACCTGGGCCGGGAGTTGAGCAAGCAGCTCTTCCTGTTTCCGCGGGCGATGTTCGTGTTGTCGGGGATGCTGGGGATCTTCGCCCTGGTGCCGGGCCTGCCGACCCTGACGTTCCTCGGGCTGGCGGTGGTGACCTTCCTGCTCGCCCGGGCGCTCAAGCAGCACCAGGGGCAGCTCAAGGAGGCGGAGGCGGCGGCGGGGGGTGGCGCGGGGGCCGGCGCCAAGGGTGCGGGCGGAGCGGGCGGAGGACCGGCCAAGCCCGAGGGCGGTGCGGCCGAGAAGCTCGAGTCCCTGCTGCCCCTCGACACCCTTCAAATCGAACTCGGGTACGGGCTGGTCGGACTGGCGGACGGTCGGCGCGGCGGGGATCTGCTCGAACGGGTGACCGGGGTGCGCAAGACCTTCGCCCAGGAGATGGGGATGGTGGTGCCCCCCATCCGGCTGCGCGACAACATGCAGCTCGGTCCCAACGAGTACCGGTTCCTGCTGAAGGGCAATCCGGTGGTCCAGGGCGAGTTGATGCCCGGCCAGTGGCTGGCCATGAACGCCACCAACAGCAAGACTGTGCTGCGCGGCATGCCCACCGTGGAACCCGTGTTCAAGCTGCCCGCCACCTGGATCACCGAAGTCGAGCGCCGCAACGCGGAGCTGGCCGGGTACACCGTGGTGGACGCGGCCTCCGTGCTGGTCACCCACCTTTCGGAGACCATCAAGCGCAACGCGCACGAGATTCTCAGCCGGCAGGACGTGCAGACCCTGGTGGACAACCTCAAGCAGACCCACTCGGCGATCGTCAGCGATCTCATTCCGGGGATGCTCAACCTCGGTCAGATCCAGCGGATCCTGCAGAACCTCCTGGCCGAGGGCATCTCGATCCGCAATCTGTCCGGCATTCTCGAGAAGGTCGCCGATTACGCCGCGGTGACCAAGAATCCCGACGAGCTGTCCGAGCACGCCCGGCGGGCGCTGGGTTGGCAGATCGTGAAACCCTACCAGCAGGACAACGGGATGCTGCGGGCCATCACGCTGGATCCGCGCCTCGAACAGCAGATCTCGCAGGGCGTGCGGCAGACCCCCATGGAGGTGTCCCTGGTCATGGAACCCAGACTGGCCCGGCACCTGGTCGAGGGATTGTCCGGTCGGATCCAGCAGCTCCTGGCGGTCGGGCAGCCCCCGGTCGTGCTTTGCGCGCCGCAGATCCGGCTGGCGTTCCGGCGCTTTTTCGAGACGACTTTCGCCGAGCTGGCGGTGCTGTCGTACGCCGAGATCCCCGCCCGCGTTGAGGTGCAGAGCGCCACCACCATTCCCTGTCCGGAATGAGCGCCGACGACCAGCTGGTGCCGTTCGTGGCCGATTCCGTCGAGGATGCGGTGGCCCAGGTGCGGGCCCAACTCGGTCCTTCGGCCGTGGTCGTCCATGTCCGGCGCATCCCGGTGCAGTCCGGACGTTTCCTGCGGCGCCCGCGTCAGCGGCTGGAAATCCTGGCCTATCGGCCGGAGGCGGGGGAGACGGGGGGCTGGTCCGGGGCGCCCCGATGGGTGGAGCCAGGGGTGGACGGCACGGCCGGGGGCGGAATGGGCGGGGAGGAGCGGCGTTCCGTGGAGTCCCTGCCGCTGGAGGAGGCGTCCGCCAACGGGGGGGAGAGCTTCTCCGGCGGGGGCGGTTGGCGGGTGGGGCGGTTGCTCGAGGCGACCGGATTCCAGCCCAGCCACGCGCAGCGGGTGGTGGACACCCTGCGGCGCGGGCATGGGGACGCACCGCCTCCGGAGCTGTCGCGCGAACTGGCGCTGGCCCGGTCGGCGTTGACGGCGTTCTGGCCGCGGGCCCGGGGCGAGGTCGGGCGGGGTGGCGCTCATGTGATGCTGGGGGCGCCCGGGGTGGGCAAGACAACGGCCTTGTGCAAGTGGCTGACCCAGGCGGTGCTGGTGGAGGCCCGGCGGGCGCAGGTCTGGCGGCTGGATGGCCAGACGGCCAACACGGCGGAGGCGTTGAGCGTGTATTGCGAAGTGCTGGGAGTTCCCCTGGAACGGTCCTGGCGCGGGTCGATGGAGGTGGACGAGGGCGGGCTCGCCTTCGTGGATCTGCCGGGGGTGGACTGGCAGGACGCGACGGCGTTGAAGGCGTTGACGGGACAGGTGGCACGACTGCCGTCGGCACGCCTCCACCTGGTGTTGAACGGGGCCTATGACGTGTCGGTGCTGATGCGTCAGGCCCGTGCGTTTTCGGCGCTGCCGATCGAGGATTTGATCGTGACCCATCTGGATGAGGAGACCCGGTGGGGGAAGCTGTGGAACCTGGTGTTGGGCACGAATTACTCCGTCCGGTACCTCAGCGCTGGGCAGAATATTCCGGGTGAATTCATCGCGGGATCGCCCGAAGCCCTCCTGTCCCGTCAGTTCCCGGCGTAAGTCCTTTGGAATCAGCGGGCACCCCTGATGGTCCCCCTTCTGGCAGGCGGCCTGCTACACACGGGATGCGGTAGCAGCGCTATGAAACTTCTGATGCTGATCGGGGCCTTGGTCGGATTTGGCGTGGGATTCCTCTTTAGCCTCCTGCGGGAGAGCCCGTGGCCCAACGTCGTCTGGCACGCGTGCATCGCGGCGTACGCCGCCGGGATGATGCTCCGGTGGTGGGGGCGTCGCTGGGAGGAGAACCTCCGTCACGCCCTGATCGAAAAAGAGCATGCAGCGCTGGGCTCGCAGCCAACCTCCACCCCCGATTCGAGATGATCGCCACCTATTCCCAAGCCACCCAGGAAGGGCCTCCACCGGTCGCCAACCTTTCGCAGGTCTGGACCTGCTATGCCCGGGCGGGTCACGGGAGCACCGCCGAGAACGACCTGGTGGAGCGTCATGTCAGCCTGGTGAAGACGGTCGTGGGCCGCCTGGCAATGGCTCTCCCGCCCCACGTGGACATCGAGGACCTGCAGAGCGCCGGGCTCGTCGGGTTGCTCCATGCCATCCGCCGGTTCAACCCGCTCGGCGGCGCCTCCTTCGAGACGTACGCGAGGGTGCGGATTCGAGGCGCCGTGCTCGACGAGCTGCGCCGCATGGACTGGGTGCCCCGCTCCGTGCACGAAAAGGCCCGGCGCGTGCAGGAGGTCATGCAGCGCCTCGAACAGGAGTGCGGGAGCGTGCCTGGCGAGGGGGAGGTGGCCCGGGCCATGGGGCTGGGCCTCGAGGAGTACCGCGAACTGCTCGCCGAGATCCGGCCCGCGACGTTTGTCTCCCTCGACGCCGTCAAGACCGGCGCCGACGAAGACCGGCCGCGGCCGATGGAAACGCTGTCGGACGATCGGGAGCCCTCGCCCGGCGAACAGGCTGCCCGGCGCGAGCTGGCGCAGTTGCTGGCCGATCGCATCGAGCAGCTCCCGGACGCGCAGCGAAAGGTGCTGGCACTCTACTATTACGAGGATCTGCGGCTGCGTGAGATCGCGGAGGTGTTCGGAGTGACCGAGTCCCGGATCTGCCAGATTCATGCCCAGGCGATCCTGGCGTTGAAGAGCTACCTGCGGCGCACGGAATCCGGAGGCGTGAAGCCCCGCAGGACGACCCCATGATCATCATCATCGGCGCCATCATTGTACTCGGATCGGTCATCGGGGGGTTCACGATGGCCGGCGGCCACGTGGGCTCGCTCATGCATCTGTCCGAGTTCATCATCATCGGCGGAGCCGCCCTGGGGGCGCTGGTGATCATGTCGCCGAAGCGGGTTCTGGTGGACTTGGGCAAGCTCACGCTGGCGAGCCTCAAGGGGGCGCCCTACGGACGGGCCGAGTACGAGGAGCTGTTCAAGGCGCTGTACGAGCTGTTCATGCTGGGGCGCCGCAACGGGATGATCGCGCTGGAGGAGCACGTGATGAATCCGAAGGCGAGCAGCATCTTCGCCAAGTACCCCCGGTTCCTCGCCAACCATCATGCGGTCGAGTTCCTCTGCAGCGGCCTGCGGCCGATCGTGGATGGCAAGATCAAGCCGGACCAGTTGAAGCTTCTGCTCGATGTCGAGATCGAGAGCATGGAGCAGGAGGAACACCAGCCGGTGCAGGTCCTCACCAAGGCGGCCGACGCCATGCCCGGCTTCGGGATTGTCGCCGCGGTGCTCGGCATCGTGATCACCATGGGCGCCATCTCCGGCCCCATCGAGGAGATCGGCTACAAGGTGGCCGCGGCGCTGGTCGGCACCTTCCTGGGCATCTTCCTTTCCTACGGGTTCCTCAATCCGCTGGCGGTCAACATGGAGTTCCTCAACCAGGCCAGCATGTCCTACATCCGCTGCATCGCGACGTCGGTCGTCGGGTTCGCCAACGGCATGGCTCCCATCATGGCCGTCGAAGTCGCCCGCCGCGGTCTGGCCAGCGATGTCAAACCGCCCGTGGACGCCCTCGAGGCGATGCTCAAATCCCTCAATGCCCCCGGGAAGAAGTAGCCGGAGCAGCCTCCTGTCATGAAACACAAAGGGCATCACGGCGGCGCCTGGAAGGTGGCCTACGCGGACTTCGTCACCGCCATGATGGCGCTCTTCATGGTCCTGTGGCTCACCGCCCAGGACGAGAAGATCAAGGAGGCCGTCGAGAGGGCCTTCAAGAATCCCTTCGGCGCCCTGACCAAGGAGAGCATGGGGATCATCCCCAGCCAGTCGGACCCCATGAAGATCGAGGACCGCGGCAATTTCGATGCCGCCTCCATGGTCGAGTTGTCGGTGCTGCGTCGGCTCAACGAGGACCTGTTGAAGACGCTCCGGCACGAGCATGACGACCCGTCCGAGCGGTCGGTCGAGCTGGAACTGACCGCCGAAGGACTGCGCATCACCATCTTTGACCGCTCGCAGCGGCCCATTTTCGAGCCCCAGTCCATCAACCTCACCCCCTACGGCGACTGGGTGCTGTCCACGCTCGCGTGGGAACTGGCCCGGTACAGATCCTTCACCATCGAGGTCGAGGGCCATACCGAGCAGGGACATCCGCCCCTGAGCGACAGCTACGGCGACTGGGAGATGTCCGCGGACCGTGCCAACATCGCCCGGCGCAAGCTTCTCGTGCATGGCGTGAGCGCCGGACAGATGCGCAAGGTGGCGGGTTTCGCCGATACCGCACCCATGCCCAACCACCCGCCGGAGGCGGAAGTGAACCGTCGTGTCACCATCATGCTCAAGATCCCCGACCCCAGATTCTCGGCCACCCAACTGTCCCATGCCGGCTGATTTCGTTCCCCTTGCTGTGCCCGCCCATCGGGCCGCGGATCCGGGCGGATTCCGCGTCCGGGTGCTGCCGCCGCCGGGCGATTCCCCTGCGCCGGCCTTCGCCCCGCTGCATTGCCACCCACCGGCTGCCGCTGCCGCGGAAACGGCCGCTCCAGCCTCGACACCGGCTCCCGTCACGCCCCCCCAGGTGACGCTGCGCCGGGATGGAGACCGGGTGACCGGGGTGCGGGTGGTGTGCGGCTGCGGGCAGGTGCTGGACCTCGAACTGGTCTATTAGGATCGGTTCAGAAAACGACGCAAACTTCGTGCATATGCACGAAGTTTGCGTCGTTCTTGGGTCCCTTGGGTCCTTTGAGTCCTTTGAGTCCCTTGAGTCCTTTGAGTCCCTTGAGTCCTTTGAGTCCCTTGAGTCCCTTGAGTCCCTTGAGTCCCTTGGGTCCCTTGAGTCCCTTGGGTCCCTTGAGTCCCTTGGGTCCCTTGGGTCCCTTGGGTCCCTTGAGTCTCTGGCGCGCACGCCGCCCCCCTGCGTTCCCACGCCGTTTCAAGGGCAGGGCTTGGAGGGACAACCCTGCCGGGTGCCGCGGGAAGACGGTGGGTTCCCGGCAGAATCGACCGGCGGACGCGGAAGGAATTGCCAGGGAGACGCCTTGGGGAGCGGGATTCGGGCCGGAATGGGCCGCTTCCGACGATGGCACGCCGGCTGCTAAGTGGGATGGCGGATGAATGTCAGCCTGTACCATGCGGCCTCTGCGCTGAACGCGACGGATCGATGGCAGGAGATGATCGCCCAGAACCTGGCATCGAGCGGGGTGCCCGGATACAAGAAGCAGGAGATTTCCTTCTCCGCGGTCCAGGCGGGCCAGGCCATTGCCGGACCGGCGCCGGTTTCGGGAACCTTCCAGTTGCCCCAGGCGCGGGCCGTGACGTCGTTCCAGGCGGGCGAGCTGCGGTACACCGGGTCGCCGACGGATGCGGCCATCGACGGGCGGGGCTTCTTCGAGGTGCAGCTTCCCAACGGGACTTCGGCCTTCACGCGGGACGGGGAGTTCCGTTGGAGTGCCCAGGGGCAGTTGGTGACGAAGCAGGGTTACGCTGTCCTCGGGGATGGCGGACCGATCCAGCTCGATCTCGACAACCCGGCACCGTTGTCGATCGCGGCCACGGGTGAGGTGAGTCAGGGCGTGGACATGAAGGGGCGGCTGCGGATCACGGAGTTCAACGATCCCTCGCTGTTGAAGCCGCTGAGTGGCGGGCTGTTCCTGGGTGGCGATCCGGGGCTGGCGGGGCGGGAGGCTGCCGAGTCCACGGTCCGGCAGGGCTGGATCGAGGGCGCGAACACCTCGGTCGTCGGGGAGATGGCCAACCTGATCACGGCGATGCGGACCTTCGAAGCCAACCAGCGCCTGATCCAGATGCATGACGAGCGGATGTCCCGGGTCATCTCCGACCTCGGCACTCCCAACTGAACCCGGCTTCGAACCCCGCCATGTTGCGTGCCCTCTATTCCTCCGCGGCCGGGATGCAGTCCCAGCAGCTCAATCTCGACGTCATCGCCAACAACCTGGCGAACGTCAACACCACCGGCTTCAAGAAGAGCAAGATCGAGTTTCAGGATCTGCTCTACCAGACGGCGCGCGCCGCGGGAGCCGAGCAGGGGGCCGGCAACCAGTTGCCGACCGGGATCCAGATCGGGCATGGCGCCCAACCCGTGGCCACGGCCAAGATCTTCACGACCGGCGAACTCACGCAGACGGGCGAACGCCTCGACGTGGCCATCCAGGGCGACGGATTCTTCGAGGTGCAGCTTCCCGACGGCACACGGGCCTACACGCGGGACGGCGCCTTCAAGCTGGCGGCGGACAGCCGCATCACCACCAGCGACGGTCTTGTGCTCCAGGGCGGCTTCCAGCCGATCCCCCCGGGGACCACCTCCATTTCCATCTCCCCCAGCGGCGAGGTCACCACGCAGGGCGCCAACGGGGCCCAGAACTTCCGCGTGCAACTGGTGCGCTTCGCCAATCCCGCCGGACTCGAGAACATGGGCCGGAACCTTTACCGCGAAACGGCGGCCTCGGGCGCCGCCGAGATCGGCAATCCGGGCGAGAACGGCTTCGGCGATCTCCAGCAGGGCTACCTCGAGATGTCCAACGTCAAGGTGGTCGAGGAGATGGTGAAGATGATCGTCGCCCAGCGGGCTTACGAAGTGAACTCGAAGGCGGTCCAGGCCGCCGACGAGATGATGCAGCTCAGCAACAACCTCCGTCGCTAACCCATCCCCCATCACGATGCCTGATCCGCGGTCCATCGCCCAGCCACCCGTCGTCGGCCCGTCCGTTTCCCGGAGCGCCTGTCCGTGGTTTGTCGGACTCGGCTTCGCCTGGGCGTCGCTGGGGGCGCTTTGGGCGACGAACCCGGTCCTGACACTCCCGCGAATGGCCGAGGTGAGTGGGGACGGCATCTATCTGTCCCAGGTGGTCAGCACGGTTCCGCCCGTCGATCTGCCGCATGTCCGCGTCGCTGCCGCACCGCCCTTCGGTCAGGTCGCCATGCTGTCCCGCGCCCATGTGAACGCCTGGCTGCGCCAGCACGCCCCCGATCTGGACCCCACCCAATGGGTCGGGGCGGACCGCGTGCGGGTCACCCGCCGTT
This sequence comes from Verrucomicrobiia bacterium, assembly GCA_019634625.1. Classification (NCBI taxonomy): domain Bacteria; kingdom Pseudomonadati; phylum Verrucomicrobiota; class Verrucomicrobiia; species Verrucomicrobiia bacterium. Next base: position 42,790 of record JAHCBA010000041.1, on the reverse strand, counting down.
CGCGATCGATGGACGAGATCGAGATCCGGGAGCGGTTGCGCACCCTTGTGCAGGACGAGTATGTGAAGGAGAGGGGCGAACTGGACCTTCGACTTTCGCGCCCATGGTCCTCGCTGCCGGTTCCCGACGAAGGGGTCACCCTTCAGATCGTCGATCTGCCTGCCACCGGGCCGGGGACCAGCTTCTTCATCCGGTTCGAACTGTGGAGCGGCTCCGAACGGCTCGGCAACTGGCAGGTGGCCGCCTCGGCCCGCATCTGGCGGGAGATCCCGGTGGCCCAGGTTCCGTTGTTGCGGGGGCAGACCCTCGCCGATGCCGCCGTCATTCTCGAGCGCCGCGACGTTCTCGCCCTGCGCGGTGCCCCTGGCGTGTTCGATCCGGGCGATCCCTCGTTGGAACTGGTCGAGAACATCGCTGCCGGGCAGCCGATCCTCGCACGCTCGGTCCGTCCGCGCCCGGTGATCCGCCGTGGGCAACTGGTCGAGGCCGTCATGGAGAGCGGCGCGCTCAGCATCACCCTCAAGGTGGAGGCGCTGCAGGACGGTCTTCCCGGCGAAAACATCCGTGTCCGGAATCAACTCACGCGCCGCGAACTGGCGGGCAAGGTCCTCAATGAACAAACCATCCTCATCCCTCACTAGCCTCGCCCTGGCGGCAGCCCTGCCGCTCACCGGGGTTTCCGTCGCCGCCCAGTCCCTCTGGAAGGACGACACGTCGCAATCGATGTTCGCCGACAAGCGCGCCCGCGCCATCGGGGACATCGTCACCATCCTGGTCCAGGAGAGCACCTCGGCCTCGAAGGAGAACGGCACCAAGACCTCGCGATCCAGCGGGATCGACGCCGCGATCAACACCTTCCTCTACAGCCCCGCCGCCAGCGGCATGCTCACCCACAACGGCAAGCTGCCGGCCGTCAACATGGCCGCCAAGACCTCCTTCGACGGCGGTGGCCAGGTGCAGAACGCCGAACGCATGACCGCCCGCATCGCCGTGCGCGTCGTCGATGTCCTGCCCAACAACAACCTCGTCATCGAGGGCCGGCGGCAGACCAAGATCAGCGGCGAAACCACCGAGGCCATCCTGCGCGGGGTCGTCCGTGTCGAGGACGTCACCGCCAACAACACCGTGTTCAGCTACAACGTCGCCGACGCCACCATCCAGTACCTCTCCAAGGGCCCGGTGAGCGATGCCCAGCGCAAGGGCTGGTTCACCAAGGTCTGGGACAAGGTCGCCCCCTTTTGATCCCATGAAACGTCTTGCCGGCCTGGGTGCCATTCTCGCCCTCCTGATCGCCACTCCCGGCCTTGGGGCCGCCAGCGCGAGGGTCAAGGACATCGCCATGATCTCGGGCGCCCGCGACAACCAGTTGGTCGGGTACGGACTGGTGGCGGGGATCGCCGGGGACGGGGACAAGAACCCGGTGTACACGCTGCAGACGGTGGCCAACCTCCTGCAGCGCTATGGCATCACCGTGCCCGCCGCCACGCTGTCCTCAAAGAATGTGGCCGCGGTCTTTGTCACCGCCGACATCCCGGCGTTCATGAAGCCGGGCAGCCGCCTCGACATCACCATCTCCTCGCTCGGGGACGCCAAGACCCTGCAGGGCGGGGTGCTGCTCCAGACGCCATTGGTCGGCGCCGACGGGCAGGTGTATGCGGTGGCCCAGGGGGCGCTCTCGGTGGGCGGACTGTCCGCCGGACCCGATGGCGGCGGCGGCGCCACCGTCCAGAAGAACCATCCGACCACCGCCCAGATCATCGGGGGCGCCCTGATCGAGCGGGAGATTCCCACCCAGATCGTCCGGGACAACAGCATCGATCTCCTGCTTAGGGAACCGGACTTCACCTCGGCGGCGCGGCTGGCGGTGACGGTGAACCAGGCGTTCCCGGAAGCGGCGACGGCCCTGGATTCGACCACGGTGCGGGTGCGGATGCCCTTTGGGCTCCAGGGATCGCCGGTGGACTTCATCGCCCGCCTGGAGGCGCTCGAAGTGCAGCCCGACACGCCGGCGCGCATCATCATCAACGAGCGAACCGGGACCATCGTGGCCAATTCGCGGATCCGGATCTCGAGTTGCGCCGTATCCCACGGGAACATCACGATCACGGTGGCCTCGACGCTCGATGTGTCGCAGCCGCCGGCCTTCAGTCCGCAGGGGCAGACGGTGGTCACGCCCAGCACTCAGACCAGTGTGAGGGAGGAGCCGGGCTCCCTGGTGCCGCTGCCCGAGATGCCCACCATCGAGCGCGTGGCTTCGGCGCTGAACGCCCTGGGGGTCACCCCGCGGGACATGATGGCCATCTTCCAGGCGATGAAACAGGCCGGCGCGCTGCAGGCCGAACTGGTGCTCCGCTGACATGTCCTTCTCCGCCCTCACCCCGCTGCCGTCCCCGGCCTCCGTCCCGGTCGAACGGCTCGAACATCACCGCGGACTTTCCGAGGGCGACAAGGTCGCCGAGGCCTGCCGCCAGTTCGAGGCGATCCTCCTCCGGCAGATGCTCACCGACGCGCGCAAGGCGGTCATCCCCTCCGACCTCAACCGTGAGTCGGCCACATCCGATATTTATCAGGATATGATCAACACCCAGCTCGCGGACGCCATGAGCCAGAGCGGCGGCTTCGGGCTGGCGCGGAGTTTGCAGGTGCAGCTGGAGTCGGGGAAGGGGACCGATCCAGCGGCGGACGGTCTTCCTGGAGCCGCCGGGATTCAGGGTGCCGAACCCCATCGTTGATACGCCATGATTGCCCAACTCGAACGCCTGATCGCCGGTCTCCGCGACGAGCTGCAGCAGTATGGCGAGATGCTGGCCCTGCTGGACCGCGAGCAGGAACTCGTGATTCAGCGCGCGAGCGCCGAACTGTTCGAGACCGTCGGAAGCATCCAGATGCAGGCCGCCGTCATTCAACAGGCGCGCGCGCGCCGGGAGGATGACCGCACCGCCCTCGCCCGGGCCCTTCGCCAGCCCGACGACACGTCGATCACCGCGATCGTCCCGCAGCTCCCGTCCGACTATCAGCCCCTGGTCGAAGCCTTGATCCGCGAGAACAACCAGCTCCTGGTCCGCGTCCAGCAGCGGGCCCGCCAGAACCATCTCCTGCTGACCCGTTCCCTCGAACTCATGCAGCGCTTCATCGCCACGCTGTTTCCGTCGCGCGACACCCAGGTGTACGACGACCACGGCCAGCGCCCGATGCGGCATCCCCTGGTGCCGGCCCGGTATGAAGCGGTCGGCTGATTTCCCCTCCTCCCATGCTAGGACTTTTCGGCACGCTCAACCTCGCCACCCGCTCGCTCTCCACGCAACGGCTGGGCACCGAAGTCGCCGGGCACAACCTGGCCAACGTCAACAACCCGGCTTACGCCCGGCAGCGGCTTTCAATTGCCACTTCGAACCCGATCCCCTCCGGGCTCGGTCCGCAGGGCACCGGAGCCGAGGGCACGGCCATCGTGCAGCTCCGCAACGGGCTGCTCGACCGCCAGATCCTCACCGAGAGCGGTGTCCAGGGTTCGCTCGCCTCGCAGCAGCGGGCCCTCCAGTATGCCCAGGCCAATCTCGGACAGTTCCTCGACCGCCACACCAGCGGCGCGGAAGGCGCGGCGGCGGCCGGTGGCGTGGGCGGGCAGCACGGCCTGGCCGAGGAGTTCTCCGCGTTCTTCAACGCCTTCCACAGCCTCTCGACCAACCCCACGTCCACCGCCGAACGCCAGGTCCTTCTCCTCAAGGCCCAGAACGTCGCCACCCAGTTCAACCAGGTCTCCACCCGGCTCGATGGCGTCAACAGCCTCCTCAACGACGCCGTCCGCTCGGACGTGTCCACGGCCAACACCCTCCTCGGCGACGTCGCCAAGCTCAACGATCAGATCATCCGCATCGAGGTGGGCGGCGGCCTTGCGAATGACCTGCGCGACATCCGGCAGCAGCGCCTCGAGGAACTGGGGCGCCTGGTCGATTTCACCACCACCGAACTCCCCTCCGGTTCGATCGAAGTCTCCATCGGCGGTGTCGCCATGACCTCGGGGGCATCGGTGCTCGACCGCCTCGAGGCCTTCGATCCCGGCGACGGACAGCTCCTGGTGCGCGCCCAGGGTTCCAGCACCCCGCTGAGTCTCGGGAGCGGCGCCCTGCACGGCACCCTCGAAGCACGGGACGGCGCCATCGCCACCCTGCGCGGTGACATCCAACGCCTTGCCAGTGAGATGATCTCGCAGGTCAACGGCATCCATGCCGGGGGCTACGGTCTGGCCGGCACCACCGGCGAAGCATTCTTCACCGGCACCGACGCCGCCTCGATCCGCGTCAATGCGGTCCTCCTCGACGATCCCGCGCGCATCCAGGCCAGCGGAGAGGACGGCGCCGCCGGCGACAACCAGGTCGCCCTCGCCCTCGCCCGCCTGGGGGACCAGCCGATCGCCGCCCTGGGCAACCAGACCTTTCTCCAGCACTACGGTCAGAGCGTCGCCCGGCTCGGCCAGTCCCTCTCGTCCGTCAACACCCAGCTCAGCAACCAGGATGTGGTCCAGTCGATGCTCCTGCGGCAGCGCGACTCCGTCAGCGGCGTCTCGCTGGACGAGGAGATGACCGACCTGATCCGGTTCCAGAAGGCCTTCGAGGCCTCGGCGCGCCTCGTCTCCCTCGTGGACCAGATGCTCGACACCGTTCTCAACATGAAACGCTAGGCCGTCACCGGGCGCGGGCCACTCCGCATCCGCCCGCCCCGCGGCCCTCCCCGCATGCGCGTCACCGCCAACACCTTCCCCAATTCGCTGATCGACCAGTTGAACCGGCTGGCGACCCGCCAGTACCGCCTGCAAAACCAGGCCGCCACCGGCCAGCGGATCACCACCCCGGACGACGACCCCGTCGCCATGCGCCGGGTGCTGGACATGCAGGGCGAGGCCAGTTCGGTCGGACAGTACCTGCGCAACGTCGCCCGCAACCAGGAGCTGGCCTCGGCCTCCTTCGCTCCCATCCGCGCCGTCGGCAAGGTGGTCGATCGCGCCAGCGAGATCGCCGTGCTGGCCGATGGCCTCAAGTCTCCCACCGAACTCAAGGCCTACGCCGCCGAGGTGGACCAGCTCATCGGGCAGGCCCTCGAACTGGTCAATTCCCGCAACCGCGGCGACTCCCTTTTCGGCGGCACCCGCGCCGATGTCGCCCCCTTCTCCAAGGTCACCGATGCTGAAGGCAAGGTCGTGGGCGTGACCTACCACGGCAACACGACGCTGGCGGAGAACGAGATCGCCTCGGGGGTGAACCTCACCGCCCAGACCCTTGGCGCCAACACCACCGGCACCGGGCCGCGCGGCCTGATCACCGATTCCCGCACCGGCGCCGACCTGTTCAACCACCTGATCTCGCTTCGCGACAATCTCCTTGCCGGGGACGTCGCCGCCATCGCCTCCGTCGATCGCCCGGCCCTCGAGGCCGACTCCGACAGCGTGGTGTACCACCTCGGCACCAACGCGTCGGTCCAGGCCCGGCTGGAAACCTCGCAGAGCCTGCTCAAGCAGCGGAGCCAGTCGCTTGAAGGACTCATCTCCAAGGAGGCCGACGCCGACCTCGCCCAGACCCTCGTCCGCCTCAACGAGGTCCAGACCGCCTACCAGGCCGCCCTCCAGAGCGGCGGCACCATCCTCGGCCGGTCCCTGATGGACTACATCCGCTGAGGCTGTTCCCGGGGTGGCGGGATGGGGGAAGGAGGCGCTGCAAATGGACGGAAATGGACGCAAACGGCGTGCATATGCACGCCGTTTCGGGCGTTTCAAGGCTTTCACCCCGGGGTCAGATCTCTGAATTTGACATTCGGTCCCCCCTCTCAGGTGCTGCCGTTCCATGTGTCAAATTCACAGATCTGACCCCGGGGTGCGCCGACCCCGGGGCCCGCCGTGCGGAGTTGTGGGTGAGGCGGCAGTGCATCGGAGGGACGAGCTCCGCGAGTCCTCGTCCCAACGCGCCACACCGTTGCGGCCTCGTGGAACCCGGCCCTCCGAAGCCACGCTTGGCGAAGTCTGCACCTCTCCCCTCCACTCTGGGAGGCGCCCCGTCGGACCCAGAGTCGCCCCGGGTGGCTTGCACCCGTTTCCGGACCTGTCAGCGTCCGCCCATCGCGCGCCCGCCTGTGCGTCGCGACCGCCTATGTCCTCCCACCCACCCGGACGGGCGTGGAGCGTCGCCTCCGGCGATTTCTCCCGCGCATGTCGTCTCGTTTGTGTCGCAACCGGCCTGATGGCTCTGTCCCTGGCCCTTCCCTACGGCTCCACGACGGCCCACGGCCAGCCCGGAATCGAACCGCCGCCCAGGCTGCGTCATCTGCTCGCTCACTGGCGTTTCGATGAACCGCCCGGAACCCGCGTGGCCGCGGACGAAACCGGGCGCCATCCCGCCACGCTGTCGCCGACTGGAGCCGCGTTCACGCATGGAGGCGTCTCGGGCGGGGCGCTTGTCCTGGGCCGGAGCGGGAACGGTTACGTGTCAGCGGGGGACGTGCTGCTGCTGACCGACACGCCGTTCACGATCTCGCTGTGGGTGCACCAGCCTCCCGGGGGTGGCGAGGCCAACTCGGCGCTGATCGGCCGGTACGAGAGTCCGCCGCACGAGGGCTACTTTCTCTTCCTTCATCTCACTGCGTTTGGAACCCCTCATGTGATGGGGTCGGTCGTTGGTTATGCTGGGCCCGGCGGGCTGGTGGTGGGGGGACCGGCGCTCGATCACAATGCCTGGCACCACATCGTCATGACCCGTTCGGCCGGCGGCCTGGTCCGGCTGTACGTGAACGGCGGCATGCCGGTGGCCACCGCCTCCGCTGGCCCGGTGAGCCACGCCAACGCCCATCTCGTCCTGGGCGGCACGGGCGCCCAGGGACAGCCGGTCGGCGCGTTCACCGGCTGGATCGATGAGGTCCAGATCTACGACTTCGACCTCACCCAGGAGGAGGTGAACGAGCTGTTCCGTCATCCGGGGGAATCGCTCTTCATTCCGCTGCCGCCGCCGCTCCAGATCGTCCCGGCGGGGGGTCGCTTCGAGGAACCGGTCACGGTGTCGCTCCTGACTCCGCTTCCCCATGTGGATCTGCATTACACGATGGATGGTGCGACGCCGACCGCGGAGTCGCCGCGGTACACCGAACCGTGGCGGTTGCGGGCCGACACCGTGCTCCAGGCCCGCGCCTTCACCAACGGGGTGCCTGCATCGGAGGTGGTGGCGGCGGCGTTCACCTTTGCGATCCCACCGCCCCCGGCCGGCAGGCTTCTGGCTCGGTGGTCCTTCGATGAGCCGGACGGCGAGTTGGTGATCGACGGCACCGGCGTCCATCACGGAACGCTGCGCCCGCCGGGCGTCTGGCGATCGGAGGGAGGCGTCTCCGGACGCGCCCTTGGCCTCGATGGCAATGTTCGGGGCCGTGTGGATGTGGGACAGGGGCTTTCCTTGCTCGGCACGGATTTCACCATCGCCGGGTGGGTCCTGCTGCCGCCGCATTCGTCCGTGGTGCAAGGCCACCTGATTTCAAAGGCGGCGCCCGGCGAGCCGGGCGGGTACGCCTTTTCGCTCGGCTGGGCGGATGGACTCCAGGCGGTGACGGCAACGGTGGGAAGCCGTCAGGCGGTCGCCAAGGTGCCGTCCCTCGGGGATGGCCACTGGCATTTCGTGGCGATGACCCATTCCGCCACGGCCGGGCTCAAGGTGTACGTGGACGGCGGGGCGCCCCGGGTCGTCGCGGCGTCCGAACCCGTCGGTGCCACGCCGGCCCCTGCGGTGATGGGCGGCGGGGTGTCCTGCCATCTTGATGACTTGCAGGTGTACGATGTCGCCCTCACCGAGTCCCAGCTCGAGGTTCTTCGCGCCCAGCCGGGTGTCCCGTTGTTTCCCGAATGGGAGGTCCCCCTGCAAATCGTACCCCCCGGCGCCTCGGCGATCGGCGGGCTGAGCGTGGTGCTGTCCGCGTCGCAACCAGGCGCGCAGATCCGCTACACCACGGACGGCAGCGATCCGGACGCGGATTCCACGCTCTACCAGGGCAGCCTGGTGCTGACCCAGCCCACCCCGCTGCGGGCGCGGGCCTTCACGGGGAACACGCCGGTTTCGGATGTCGTGGCGGCGTGGTTCAAGGTCACACCCGTTCCGGTCCCCACCGGTCCGCTGCTTGCCCGGTGGACCTTCGACGATGGGGCGGGAGGGAGGGTCCGGGACGAGACGGGGCGGTACGACGGGACCCTCTCTGAAGCGGGGGTCCGCTGGATCGACGACGGTCTTGTCGGGGGGGCGCTTGCCTTGCGGGCAGCCGCCAGCGGCCATGTCCGACTGCCCGGCCACCTCCCGTCGCCGGACCGCACCCATTCGGTTTCCTTGTGGATTCGGGCGGACGGAGCGAGCGGGGGGACCTCTCATTTTCTCTGGCGGGACGGACCGCAGATCGTTCTCAACGCCGGTGGCTACGCCGTCACGGTCCAGAACGGAACGGCAGCCGCGGCGGTGGTTGAGCCCTGGCTGCGCGACGGCGCATGGCATCATGTCGTCATGGCCTACGAACCCGGCGGGGAACTCCGCGTCCTTGTGGACGGGGGACGCTGGGTGGGTCGGACGGAAGGGGTCCCGGTCCCGCCCTCCGACGCCGTGAGCCTTGTCGGAGCCCATGTGGTTCACCGGCCCGTCGGCGATTTCGACGGCGCCCTGGATGAGATGCGCCTCTATGACTTCGCGCTGAGCGATCTCCAGGCCCAACACCTTTTCGACCATCCGGAGGCCCCGCTTCCCGAGACCTCTGCGGGACCCCTGCGCATCCAACCGGAGGGGGGGCGTCATGCAGAGGAAGTGGTGTTCACGATGGACGCCTGGGACCGTCGTTCGCGCATCCACTACACCCTGGATGGCTCGGCCCCCACCGAGGCGGCACCGCATTACGACGGACCGGTCCTGCTGAGGCAGTCGGCGGAGATCCGGGCCCGCGCCTTTCTGGGAGGCGAACCCGTCTCCCCGGAGGTGTCGGCGTCCTTCGTGATCGATCCCATTCCGGAAGGCACGGGCCGTCTGCTGGCCCATTGGCGTCTCGACGGGGGGCCGGACGGCATCGTGCCCGATAGTGCGGGGGACCATCACGGGCTCCTTTCCGACGCAGGCGCCGGATACATTCCGGATGGGGTGTCCGGTGCCGCCCTGTCGCTGGGTCGAAACGGGGCGGGTTACGTCCGCTTCGGGGACATCCTGCCTCTTCTCGACCAGTCGTGGACCATCGCCCTCTGGACACGGTTGCCGGCCGATGGACTGGCGTCCGATGCGGCTCTGTTTTCGAGGCACAACGGCGGGTATGGCAACGGATACTTCCTCAGTGTCCAGCCTGACCGGGGTCAGATGACCGCCTACAGCGGGGATGTGGCGATGGTTCATGCGGAGGGCTTCCCCAAGGATGGCGCATGGCATCATGTGGCCATGACCTACGATCTGGCCACCGAGACGGTGCGGCTCTATGTCGATGGCGGGTTGTTTCGCGCCCGCGTCCGCGTCGGGCGGATTGTCCCCTCGACCGCCGGGTTCCTCCTCGGCGGATACAACGACACGACCCAGGGTGCCCGCGGTGGCCTGCTTGGGGATCTCGATGACGTCCAGGTGTACGACTTCGCGCTGGCCCCCGGTCAGATCGACCGTCTGCGGGATCGTCCGGGTTCAACCCTCCACGAGGCCGCCCCCGAAGAGGTGTTGATCCTCCCGAGGGGAGGCATTTTCACCGACCGGACCGGACCGATCCATCTGATCGTCCCCTGGTCCGATGCGGACCTCCATTTCACGCTGGACGGCACGGACCCCGTCCTCGACTCACCGCGCTACACCGGGCCGATCGAACTCACTGCGACGGCCGAACTCCGGGTGCGCGCGTTTCGTGCCGGCCAGCCGGTGACAGCGGTGGGTTCCGCCGCCTTCGAAGTCGTCCCGGAGCCGATCCCAACGGGGCGGCTGCTGGCCCACTGGCGTTTCGACGAGGGCTCCGGGCTGCTGGCCCATAACGACGCCGGAACCTATCCCGGGCGCCTGGTCGGTTCCGGCGCCGGCTGGACGGCTGACGGTGTGGACGGCCATGCGCTCGATCTGGATCAGGGACGGGGCGGGCGGGTCATGGTGGGGGATGTCCTGGGGATGGCGGATCAGCCCTACACCCTTTCCGTCTGGGTTCGGCTCGAACCGGGAACGACCGCGCAGAATCTGATGATCGTTTCCAAGCACCGCCCGGGCTCCCACCGTGGCCACTTCCTCCGTCTCCATGCCAACGGGCACTCGGTCGAGGCCTTCAGTGGTGCCCTGGTTCTCGGTGCCCACACCCCCGTCAACGATGGCGCATGGCATCACCTTGTCGTGACCCATGATGCCGCCGGCCGGGTCCGAATCCATATCGACGGCCCCGAGCCCGTGGCGTCCGGCATGGCCGGGCCCGTCCTCTCGACGCCCGCCGCGATGGTGCTTGGGGGACTGGACACCGACCCGCCCGTGGGCCTGTTCACGGGCCGGATGGATGACGTCCAGTACTACGACTTTGCGCTTTCGGGGGACCAGATCGAATTCCTGCGAACCCATCCAGGACGGACCCTCGACGTTCCCAGGGCCGAGCCCACGCCGGGTCTGCCGGTGATCGGGTACTTCCCGAGGCACGCCATCTTCCAGATCGGCCATCCCATGTACCTCCACGTCGAGGCCGTGGGTCCCGAACCCCTGCATTACGTCTGGTGGTTTGAGGATGCGCCGATGCCGGAGGTCGAGGGTACGGTCATCTCCATCGCCGAGGCCCGTCCGGAACACGCAGGGAACTACCGGGTGGACGTCGTCAATGCCGCCGGCGTGGTGTCCAGCGGCAACGGGCTCGTGGAAGTCCTGCCGAGGCTCCCGCTGTCGGAGATCCCGCGCATCCTCGAGGAACCGCAGGATGTGACCATCCCCGTTGGATCCACCGCCACATTCCGGGTCGTCGCGGAGTCGCGAAGCGAGCCGATCCTCTACGAGTGGTTCCGGGAAGGAGTGCCGGTATCCGAGCGCGGGCCCGACGGCGCGACCCTCGTGCTGAACCAGGTCACCTTTGCCGATGCCGGGACCTATTACGTGGCGGTGGCCAATCCGGTGGACGGGATCTTCAGCGAGGCTGCGGAACTGCGGGTCGCCAGTTGGAATCCTCCCGTGTTCGACCCGCCGTCCGGGGCCTTCGAAGGCATGGTCGCCGTGGGATTGACCACGGAGGTGCCGGGCGCATCGATCCATTTCACGGTGGATGGATCGGACCCCACGCCGACGAGCCCCCTCCATCACGCTCCGGTGCCCCTCACCTCCACCACCACGCTGCGTGCCCGCGCGTTTCTCGACGGGCATGCGGTGTCCCCGGTCGGTCTGGCCGAATACACCTCGATCGCCGCGCCGCCGTCGTCCGGCGGGTTGATCGCGCATTACCGGCTGGACGCCCTCCCCAACGGGGTCGTTCTGGACGACCTGGCCCGGCATTCCGGCAGGGCGTCCACCCAGGGCGTGACCCTTGTTCCGGGGGGAATCGCGGGCGGGGCGCTGCAGTTCGAGAGTTCCCTGAACGGGCACGTCGCATTCGGAGAGGTTCTGCCGATGCTCGACACGCCGTTCTCCGTGGCGCTGTGGGTCCGGGTCATGCCGGACACCCTGACTTCTGGAGCGGTCCTCTTTTCGAAACACCGGCCGGGCACCGGGAATGGCTACTTCCTTGCAATGGACGGCGCCCACCACGCGGTGTCGGCCCATGTCGGGTCGGGTCGGGTGATCACCGGGGGCCCCCGCATCAACGACGGGACATGGCACCATGTCGTCCTGAGCGTCGATCCGGAGGGGGAGGCGCGGCTGTTCATCGATGCCGTGAGCGTCGGTTCCATGGCGCCCGCCCCGCCCGTCCTGACGTCGCCCGCCCAGGTCGTGCTCGGCGGACTCGACCCGGGTGTGCCCAAGGGGACGTTCCGAGGGGCGATTGATGATGTTCAGGTCTATGGCAGGGCGGTGACGTCTGCCGAGGTGGCAGTGCTCTTCGCCCATCCCGGACTTCCCCTGGCAAGCGATCTTCTGTCCCCGCTGATCGTCGTGCCTTCGTCCACCACGTTCACCGGCGGGATTCAGGTGCAGTGCGTCTCCCCCCGGCCGGAGGCCGAAGTCCGCTACACCACCGACGGGACCGAACCCACGGTGGAATCCCTGCTGGCCGCCGGTCCGCTCACCTTCACAGCCCGAGTGACCCTCCGCGCCCGCGCCTTCGTGGGCGGGATCCCGATCTCGCCCGTCGTCGTCGAGGAATACCTCCTCCAACCCAACCCCACCCATCGTGGAACGCTACTCGCCCACTGGCGCCTCGATTCGCTCGGCGGACTTTCCGCCCCGGACGAAACCGGCCGTTGGCCGGGTGTCCTCTCCGCATCCGGGGCCACGTTCGTTCCGGAAGGGGTGGCGGGCGGCAGTCTCTTCCTGAGCCGGAGCGCCAACGGACATGTCCGCCTGGGCGAATTCCTGCCGCCCGGCGACTCGCCGCATTCCATCTCGCTCTGGTTCCGGTTGCCGCCGGGAGATGTCACCCCGTTCGCCGGCCTTCTCACCCGACACCGACCTGGATCCCACAACGGGCACTTCCTGGCCCTCAACTACCTTGGCCACACCCTGGCCGCCAGCGCCGGCCCGGGCTCGGTTGTGGCGACGCGCGTTCCGGTCAATGACGGCGGCTGGCACCATGTGGTGGTCGTGCGGGAAACCGGCGGAACGGTCCGCCTCTACGTGGATGGCACCCCGCCTCGCGCCGTCGCACCTGCCGGGGCCAGCGAACCCACCGGGGCCCTGACCCTCCTCGGAGGGCACGATCCCGGAGTCCCCACCGGCACCTTCACCGGGTACCTCGACGAGGTCCAGGTGTACGACTTCGCGCTGAACGATGCGGAGGTGGACGCCCTCTTCGCCCACCCGGACCGGTCCCTCGACGCCATCGCCACGTCCCGACTCCATCTGGTGCCCCGCGGAGGAATCTTCCGGGACGCGGTGACGGTGCGGGTGGCGATCGTCCTGGACAACGTCCGGATCCATTACACGACCGACGGCACGGAACCCCGGATCGAGTCTTCGATCTACACGCAGCCGTTGGTCCTGACGACGTCGGGCACCCTGCGCGTGCGGGGATTCCTTGACGGCCAACCTGTCACCGCCATCGAGACCGCATCGTTCGAGATCGACCGGGATGCCGCCGCTCCCGTCAGTTCCCTGCTGGCCCACTGGCGGTTCGACGAGCTGGCTGGTCCCGGGGTCGAGGACACCACCGGACGCCATCCGGGCGTGCTCTCGCCGCGAGGGGCCTCGTTCATTCCCGACGGTGTGGCCGGTGGGGCCCTGTCGCTCCGGCGTGCCGACAACGGCTACGTCGATCTCGGGAGGAGCCTGCCGCTGGACAGCCCGGGCTTCACCGTTGCCGCCTGGGTTCGAACTCCTCCCGGCCAGGCGTCCGAACTGGCGGCCATTCTCACCCGTCACCGGCCGGGACAGCCCAACGGCTACGGACTCTTCCTCAACCCGGTGGGAATTCCGGACACGGCCGGACGTGCCAGCGCCCTGGTCGGGGGCATGCAGATCACCGGGATCACGCCGGTCCACGACGGTGCCTGGCATCACGTGGTGCTGCGGTCGCACCAGGGAGGGCGCATGGAGATCCTTGTGGACGGTCGCCCCGCCGAGGCGGGTGACTTCGCCCAGACGCCCGTACCGTCTCCCGCCCGTGCCGTGATCGGCGGCTTCGATGCCGGAGCGATCGTCGGCACCTTCGAGGGCGATCTGGACGAACTGCAGGTGTACGACATCGCCCTCACCGACGCCCAGGTTGCCTTTCTCTACGCCCATCCGGGCGCCACGGCGGCGCGGGATCCGGCGTCGGTTCAGATCGTTCCACCGGGCGGCGCCTACACCGCTCCCGTCACGGTGCGCCTGCTGGCCAACCTCCCCGAACTCATTCTCCGCTACACCACCGACGGCCTCGCCCCGACGGCCAGTTCACCCCGCTACACGGGTCCCCTGGTCCTGGGCGCTTCCACGGTGCTCCGGGCCGCGCCCTTCCGGGACGACGTCCCGGCCGGCGAACCCGTCGTGGCCACCTTCGTCGTGGAGATCCCCGAGCCACCCGTCATCCGCTCCCATCCGGCCGATGTCGAAGTCCTCATTGCCTATCCGTTCGCATTGGCGGTCGAAGCTTCCGGGACGGCGCCCCTGACCTTCGAATGGTATCGCAACGACCAGCTTCTTCCGGGTCACACCGGCCCGGTGCTGGTTGTCCCGATCAGTCTGCCCTCCGATAACGGAACGTATCGGGTCCGCGTCTCCAATGTCGCCGGATCCGCCCTCAGCCAGCCCGCCGTCGTGCAGGTGAACCTCAATGCCGCCTCCGTCCCGTTGGGCAGCGTTCTGCTCGCCAACCGCATCGTGGGCCTGCTCGACGCCCCGGTGCTCGATGTCGATGGTGCGACGCCGGTCAGTGGTTCCCAGTTTCGTGCGGACCTCCTCGCCGGCCCCACTCCGGATGCTCTCACGCCCCTGGGTCCCGCCGCCCCGTTCCTGTCGGGCACGGACGCCGGGTACGTGGACGCCGCCCCGTCCGCCATGCGCCTGGTTCCCGGGGTGGAGCCCGGCGGCATCGCCTACGTCCGGCTGCGCGCCTGGGACCTGGCCGCGGGCCACACGTGGGAAGACGCCAATCCACAGGCTGGCCGGATGGGCCAATCCGAGATCGTCACGGTCATCGCCGGAGGCGGAACGACGCCGCCCGCCCCGCTCACCAGCCTGACCTCGTTCTCACTGCGATCCGGACTCCCGCCGGTCATCGTGACCCAGCCCCGGAGCCAGTCCGCGCCCGCCGGCGACACGGTGCGCCTTGCCGTGGCCGCCATGGGCGAAGGTCTGACCTACCAATGGATGTTCGAAGGATCCCCCGTCCCCGGCGCCATCCAGTCCACCCTCGAGCTTGGTCCGCTCCGCTCCCACCATGCCGGCCGGTACACCGTCGCCATCCGCGGTCACGGCGGCAGTTCCCTCAGTGATGCCGCCGTGCTCCAGGTCACCGCCGTACGCCGCCTCTGGCTGGATCCACCCGAACCCCGTCAGGAAGGCACCTGGACCGACGTCCCCCTCCGATGGGACATCCCGAACGTCATCTCGCAGGCCGGCCTGCGGATCCTTTACGATCCGGATCACCTCGGTTCGCCCCAGCTTCTGTTCCCCAACTCCGCCGCCGCGGACGCCGTCTCGGCGGTCCTCGATGAACCGGGCCAGCTTCGACTCATGGTGGACGGACGCCGCCTCCCGGACGGCTCCGGCCATCCGGTGACCCTCCGTTTCCGGTGCCGCTCCGTCCCGGAACCCGTGGCCACTCCGGTCAGCCTCGAACTGCTCACCCTCACCGATGCCCTTGGGGCTTCCCTGGAACTCGGCACCGACCTCGCCGGCACGGACGTCCGCATCCTTCCGCGCTCCGTCGTCGGCGACATCAATGCCAACGAGCGCGTCGATGTCGGAGATGCCGCGATGATGTTCCGGTATGTGACCCTGCACGACATTCCCCGTCGTTGGGATCTCACCGGCAATGATCTGGACGGCAACGGCACCCTGGACTCGGCGGACCCGGCCATCGCGAGCTTCGCGCTCCTCGATGGCTTCCCGCTTCCGTCCCCGCTTCCGTCCCCGCGTCCGGCGCTCGCCTCGATGCCCACCCACGCCCCACCTCCACCTCTGCGGCTCAGCCTTCATCCCCCGCGGGCCACGCCCGGCGAAACCACCGTGGCACGCCTGCATGCCTCCCCGCTGCTCCCGGACGTCGCCGGCGTTGTCTTCCGGATACGCTATCCCGCCGACGCGCTGCGCATCCCGGCGAACCTCACGCCACGCGCCCATGGATTTCCGGCCCTGCAAACCCTCGGTCGCTGGCGCCTCGACTCCGAACCGGAATCCGGGAATCCGGACGGGCTTCTCGACTTCGCCGTCGTGAGTGCCCGGTCCTGGCATGCCGATGCCGACGCCCTCGTCGCCGAGATTCCGTTCATCGTGCTGCCCGGCGCCACCGCCCGGGCTGTTTGGCGGGTGGAACTGACGGCAGGGGAGATCAGTCCGGATGGGTTCGAACTGATCCCGCTCCTTCCCCAGACCGCGACGCTGGAATCGCGGCCTCCTGAACCGCCGCGCCTCGACGGTGTCGAACCTCTTCCCGACGGACGCTGGCTTCTCCGCGTGACGGGCGAATCCCATCGGACCTACCGGCTCGAAACCTCGACCGATCTCCTCGAATGGCGGCGTCTCGACGGTGGGTTCCCGCCTGGCGCATGGCCGTTCCACCCCGAGCCGGACCACGGCGACGCGTCGCCCCACCGGTTCTTCCGCCTCATTGAAGAGCCATGACCCGCGTCGTTACAGGAAGGGATTGGGATGGGTGGCTCAAGCAGTGCATCCCGGAGTTGTGGGGAGAGGTGCGAACTCCGCCATGCGGCGCTTCGGAGGGCCGAGATCCAAGAGGCCGCAACGGTGTGGAGCGTTGGGTTGAGGACTCGCGGAGCTCGTCCCTCCGGTTCGCTGGCCCGGTACCGACAACTTGGGGATGCACCGTGGCTCAAGGCCCGGTGGCGGCGGGGATCGGAACCTCTGAGACCCTTAAACGGGTCAGTTCTTCGAGCGTCGCCTTGGCCCGATGGGATCTGTCCCGCTCGGATCTCCCATTCAACGTGGGCACTGGGGAGGACAATCACGATCACGAGTGCGATTACGAGACCTGCTGCAAAGAACTGAGATGCGCCCGTAGGCGCACCACCCCGCAAGGAGAGACGTTGAATGCCAGCCCCGAACGCCTGCCGTAGCGCCATGCCACGGACCGTGGAACAGATCGTTGAGGAAAGCCGCGATTGGGCGCAGGAACCGCGCATCCAGTTGGCGGACCGTCTCGGGGAGCGGCTGCATGCCGTCGATCCCGAAATCGAAGCCGCGTGGAAGGCGGAGGTTGAGCGACGTCTGGAGGAGCTCCGAAGCGGCCAGGTTCAGCCCATTCCGGAGACGAAGTCTCCGCCAGGATCCGCCCAATCGCGGGTCGGTGAAGCCCCACGCCTTTCACCCCGCCGCTGATCTTGACGCAAGCCTGTGAGTTCGAGGATCGGACACCGTTGGATGAATGGATTCCGGGCAGCGTGGCCGGGAAGGGGTTCGCGGTGTTGACGGGCATGGTAGCGTTTTGCCGTCGGCAGGGGGTGACCTCCCGACATCCATGCAACCGGCAATCAAGGGGACCGTTGGACCGGCCCGTTCACGGGGGCGGCGGGGGGAATTGCCCGGTGGGCCGGGGGGGCGCCTGACGGGCAGCCTGGGGTGCCTGGTGGCGGCCCTGGGTGCCATGGGATGCGCGCCCATGCCGGGCGATGTCGGGACGGGGACGAGGCACGCCATCGACCCCGCGCCCGTGCAGGCCGCCGAGCCGTTCGATCGAGCGGGGTCGCGACCGGAGGGGGGGGCCGCCATCGAGGACGCCAACGCCGTCAAGGAACCACCCATGCCCGAGGACTCGCCGGTACCGGAGCCGGGAACGAGCGATCTGCTGGTTTCGCTGGCACCCGGCACGGCGGCGCGGGATCTGGCGGCGCAGTATGGTCTGACCTGGGTGCGCACGCTGCAAAGTGACGCGGACATGCATGTGCTGTCGGCGCCTTCGGAGGAGGAGGCGCGCCGGGCGTTGTCCCGGCTTCAGGGCGACCCTGCGGTCCGCTCGGCGTACCTCGACATCAGAGTTCCTCACGTTCCCCGCCGGACCCGACCCGACTCCACTCCATGAGCCCACTCCATCGCATGACGGCCCTGATCGCGATCCTGACAGGGATGATGCTGGTTTCGTTGCCGGGTGCCGGTGCCGACGCGGCCGGGCCGGATCCGCTGGTGAAGGATTACGAGGGCATTGCGAGGTTGCCGGCGCCGGAGGGGCTGGGTCCGGTGGCCGAGTTGCTGATCGAATTCAAGGAGGGGACGGACATCGAGGCGTTCGCGGCCCGGTGGGGGTTGAACGTGGTGCGGCGGTTGCGCAGTGATCCCAACATGGCGGTGCTGAAGGCGCCGTCGGACGAGGCGGCGCGGGAGCGGATGCGGGATCTGCTTGGGGACCGAGGCGTGCAGACCGCGTACTTTGATCGTCCGTCGGAGAACCGGCGCCGCGCCTTCGTCCCGAACGACCCGTTCTTCAGTCCGAACAATCCGGCGGGATTTCCGGGTCAGTGGCACCTGGTGAACGCGGCGCGTCCGGGGATGGACAGCAACGTGCGCGGGGCATGGAACCGGAATCTGACGGGGGCGGGGGTGATGGTGGGGATTGCGGATGACGGGGTGGAGACGGCGCATCCGGATCTGGCGCCGAATTACGTGGCGGCGGACAGCTGGAATTTCGTGGAGCGGAATTCGAATCCGAATCCGGTGCGCACCGACGACAATCATGGCACGGCGGTGGCGGGGGTGGCGGTGGCGCGCGGGGGCAACGGGATCGGGGTGACGGGCGCGGCGCCGCTGGCGAGTCTGTCCGGTCTTCGGGTGCCGCTGGGGGGTGGGGGGAGCCTTTCGGACTTCGTGGATGTCATCAAGTTCCACAGTTTCGGGAACATCCAGACGATCAAGGTGAAGAACCACAGTTACGGCGTGGGGGCGCCGTTTGTGAACAGCGACGGCGAGCGCGATGCGGCGGCGGCGTCGGCCGGGGTGGGCACGATCCACGTGTGGGCGGCGGGGAATGAGCGGGGCAAGTCGAAGGAGGACTCCAACAAGGATCCGATCAATGCGAGCCCGCACGTGATTTCGGTGGCGGCGCTGGGCAGCGCCGGGATCTTCTCCGACTACAGTTGTTACGGGGCGAACGTGTTCGTGACCGCGCCCTCGAACAGCCGGCGCCAGGGCGAGCATGGCCAGCCGGGCACCTGGACGGGCATCGCGACGACGGACCGCTCGGCCGGTCCGGGATACAATCCGGGGCCTGCGGAAGCGGGGGTGAACGGGTTTCCGGACCGGGCCTACACGGGGGACTTTGGGGGCACGTCCTCGGCGGCCCCGCTGGTGAGCGGGATTCTGGCGCTCGCGGTTCAGGCCAATCCCGCCATGAACGTGCGCCTCGCGAAGCATGCGCTGGCCCGAACGAGCCGGGTGGTGGACGTCGGCGACAGCACGGCGTCGAGCCATGGCGGGTGGCGAACCAACGCCGCCGGGTTCGCCTTCAATCCGAACTACGGGTTCGGACTGATCGATGCGGATGCCCTCACGCGCCAGGTGGCGTTGTACAGCGGCGTCACCCCGCTCACGGTGGCGGAGCACAACCAGCCGGTGACGGTCAACGCGCCGATTCCGGACCAGGGGGAGATCAGCCGGACGTTCAACATCGACGCGACCACGCCGATGGAGGAGGTCGAGATCCACCTGAACATCCAGCATACCTTCCGGGGCGACCTGGAGGCGTACCTCACCTCCCCGCGGGGAACCTCGAGCCGGTTGTTCATCCGGAACGGACTGGCCGACCGTTCCAACCAGGGCAGCCTCGATTGGTGGTTCGTCTCGAATGCCTTCTGGGGCGAGAACCCTTCCGGCACCTGGACCCTGACGGTGCGGGACGCCTTCCAGGGCGATACGGGCACCTGGAACTCCTTTCGGGCGAGGGTGCGCATGGGCGAACCGATCCTGGACGGCCCCTCGAGTCCGCCCACGATCACGGGATTCGCACCCGCCAGCGGCAACGTGGGGGCCAGTGTCACGCTCACCGGCACCAAGTTCACCGATGCCACCGCCGTCACGTTCAACGGGGTGAGTGCGCCGTTCACGGTGCAGTCCGCCTCGCAGATCACGGCGGTCGTGCCGGCTGCGGCGCTGACGGGTCCGATCCGGGTCACGACTCCGGGCGGCACGGCCACCAGCGCGCAGACGTTCGAGGTGACTGCCGGTCCCGCCATCACCAGCTTTCAACCCCCGGGGGGTGCGCCGGGGAGCACGGTCACCCTGCAGGGCACCCGGTTTACGGGCGCCACGGCGGTCACTGTCGGCGGCGTCAGTGCAACCTTCCAGATCCGCTCGGACACGGAGATTGCGGCCACTGTCCCGGCCCAGGCGACGACCGGGCGGATTGCGGTGACGACGCCGGGCGGAACGGCGACGAGTGCAGGCAACTTCACGGTGACGTCCGCTCCGGTCATCGGCAGCTTCAGCCCGGTGAGCGGTGGTGCCGGCACGGCCGTTACCATCCTGGGCTCCAGTTTCACCGGGGTCACGGCGGTGACGGTCAACGGGCAGGCGGCGGTGTTTAACGTCGAATCGGCGACCCGCATCGGCATCACGGTGCCGCCGGGCGCCACCACCGGGCCCATCGCCGTGACGTCGCCCCAGGGAACGGCCACCAGTGCCGGGAGCTTTACCGTCCTGCCTCCTCCGGTGCTGGCCGGCTTCGCCCCGTCGAGCGGGCCCGTTGGAACCACCGTCATTCTGCAGGGCGACCATTTCCTCAACGCGACGGTCGTCGAGTTTGGTGGCGTTCCGGCCGCCGGCTTCCAGGTGGAATCCGCGACACGATTGACGGCGGTGGTGCCGCCGGGGGCTGGGACGGCGACGCTGCGGGTCGTCACGCCCTCGGGATCGGCGGTGAGTGCGGCTTCCTTTGCGGTGGTCCTGGGTGCGAACAACGATGCCTTCGCCGATGCCGCGCTGTTGAGTGGCGTTTCGGGTTCGGTGACCGGGAGCACGGTCGGCGCTTCCAAGGAGGCCGGGGAACCCGCCCATGCGGGCATCAGCGGGGGCCGCTCGATCTGGTATCGATGGCAGGCGCCGACGGATGGGAACTGGGTGTTCGACACGTTCGGGAGTTCGTTCGACACGCTGCTGGCGGTCTATCAGGGCGAATCGCTGGCGACGCTGGCGCAGGTGGCCGCCAACGACGATGCCGGGGGAGGCACCAACAGCAGCGTCATCGTCACCGCCCGGGCCGGCGTGCCGTACCGAATCGCGGTGGACGGGTTCAATGCCAACCCGTCCGATCCAGCCCAGGCCGCCTCGGGATCGGTCCTGCTCAATTGGGCCCCGATCACGGCCGGTCCCACGCTGACCCGCTTCTTCCCTGTCCGCGGAGCGGCCGGGACCGTGGTCACGCTCGAGGGGAGCGGGTTTATTGGGGCGACTGCGGTCGATTTTGGCGGCGTTCCCGCGGCGACGTTCACGGTACACGCTGCGGACCGGCTGACCGTCACGGTTCCTGTCGGGGCCATGACCGGGCCGATCCGGGTGACGACATCGATCGGATCGGCTGTGAGTGCGCAGCCCTTCACCCTCGACAGCGGAGCGGCCAACGATCTCTTCGCGGGGGCGATGCCGCTGAGCGGTTCCAGCGGAACCGTCACCGGGAGCAATGTCGGCGCGACGAAGGAGTTTGGGGAACCGGGTCACGCCGGCAATCTGGGCGGGCGATCGGTGTGGTATGTCTGGACCG
The DNA here is from genome assembly GCA_019634625.1 of Verrucomicrobiia bacterium. Taxonomy (NCBI): domain Bacteria; kingdom Pseudomonadati; phylum Verrucomicrobiota; class Verrucomicrobiia; species Verrucomicrobiia bacterium. The sequence continues at coordinate 21,310 of JAHCBA010000041.1, read as the reverse complement.
CGCCGGCGGATGGCACGTGGTCGTTCGACACCGGGGGCAGCACGTTTGACACCCTGCTGGCGGTGTATCGCGGCACGCAGGTGACGGCGTTGACGCTGGTGGCGGAGAACGACGACGCCCCGGATCTGGCCAACCGGGCCAGCCGCGTCACCTTCACCGCCCAGGGTGGCACCCAGTACGCCATTGCGATCGACGGCTATGTCGGCCTGGCCGGGGATTACGTCCTGCGCTGGGGTTCCACGCCGGATGCGCCGTCCATTGCGCAGTTCAGCCCGACATCGGGTGGTGTGGGCACCACCGTGATCATCCAGGGGATCCATCTGGCGGGAGCCACGGCGGTCCACTTCCAGACCGGTGCGGCCGCTTTCACGGTCGATTCGCCCACCCAGATCACGGCCATTGTGCCGGCCGATGCGACCCCGGGGGCGATACGGGTCACGACACCTGGAGGCAACGCCGTGAGTTCGGTGGCGTTCAGTGTGACGGGGGGTCCCAACAACGATCATTTCGCCAGCGCGGAGATCCTGGAGGGCGCGGCGGCGGTGGCCTCCGGGAGCAATGTGGGCGCGACCGTGGAACCTGGTGAACCGGATCACGCGGAGGCCCCGGGCGGACGTTCGGTCTGGTATCGATGGGTGGCGCCTGCCAGCGGGGATTGGTCCGTCGATACCTTTGGCAGCCGGTTCGACACGACCCTGGCGGTGTATCGGGGAACCGGCCTGGGCAACCTCATCGAAGTGGCCTCCAACGATGACGCCCCGGGGATGCTCACCAGCCAGGTCGCGCTGTCCGCGGTGGAGGGCACCACCTATCACATTGCGGTGGACGGGTACGAAGGCGACCGCGGCTTCCTGGTCGTCCGGCTCATGCCCGTTGCCCCTCCGCAGGTGCTGTATGAGACCCGGTTCGAGCGGCTGGAAGGATTCAACCCGGCGCTGCCTTTGGTCGGGCAGGGCGGCTGGATGGGCGATGGAACGGGCGGCAACGGCATCGTGGACAGTGCGTTCTTCGGGCTGGGTCAGCAGGCGTTTGTCGGGTTCCGGCCCCCGACCCGGTTTGGGGATGCGCTCTATGTGTGGCGCCCGCTCGATTACGTGCCCAACCCCGCCACGCAACCCGTGGTGCGGTTCTCGGTGCTGATGATGGTCGTGGATTCGTGGAATCTGGCCTACGACGACTTCGAATGGTCCGTGTACAACCGCCGTGCGGAGCGGTTGTTCACGCTGAGTTTCGACAACTCGAACCTGGGCATCTTCTACCGGCTCGACGGCCCTTCGGGCTACATCTACACCGGGTACGATTTCGAGAACGACGTCATCTATGACCTGGTGGTGGTCATGGATTTCGCGGCGAACCGCTGGACGGCCTTCATCGATGGTGAGCCGGTGGTGGACAACGCTCCCATCACCACCACCGGGTTGCCGCTCGATCTCGGGGACATCGATGCGGTGTGGATTCCGCGGGACGACTTTTTCCCGGGCGACAATTACCTCGTGTTCGACAATTACCGGGTGGCCGCCGAGGGAAGTCAGGCTCCGTCGATCGTCCTCCAGCCGAAGAGCCAGACGGCGCCGCCGGGTGCCAACGTGACCTTCAGCGTGGGAGCCCAGGGCGGGGAACCCGTCAGTTACCAGTGGCGTTTCAACGGGGCCGATCTGCAGGGAGCCAGCGATCCGGTGCTTCGCCTGCCCAATGTCGCCACCACCCAGGCCGGCACGTATTCGGTGGTCGTCGGGAACTACTACGGTTCCGTTGTTAGTGACGCCGCCCAACTGGCCGTGCCGCAGATCGTGCCGATCCGCTTGATGGCGGGTGCGCCTCAGGCCGATGGAGCGTTCGTGTTGTCGGTCGAGGGCGCCGCCGGAAGCCGGGTGGCCATCGAGATGTCGCCCGACCTTCGGTCCTGGACCGAGCGCGGCACGTTCACGCTGACCGACGGGACCCTGGAGTTCCGCGACGCCGAGATGCCACGCCAGGCGTCGCGCTACTATCGGGCACGACAGGTGCCGTGATGGGCCGGGGACGGGGCGTATGGGCCGTTGGGCCGTTGGGCCGTTGGGCCGTTGGGCCGTTGGGCCGTTGGGCCGTTGGGCCGTTGGGCCGTTGGGCCGTTAGGGCCTATGCGACTTACGGGAGTCCGGTGACCCGGTAGAAGTGGCGGGTCCTCCCTCCGGACCGGGTGTCGAGGAACCGGAGCACGCCGTCAACGGCGTTGGTGACCAGCAACGGGGTCATGCGGGCGAGGCTGTCTCCAGCTTCAATGGCATACCGTCCGGGAGGCAGCCGTCGCTGATAGAGCAGGCCCTCGGAGGTGTGGGTGAGGAGGGGTGAGTCGATCGGGGCGAGTTCGATCGAATAGGACAGGCGGAAGATTCCCTGGGCACCGTTCACTCCATCGATCATGACCATGTAGTCGGTGCCGGCGTGCGCGGGAAAGAGCAGTTCGCAATGGGTCCCGGGCGGGGTCGGCCTGGCTTCGGAGATGGGCTGGAGCCGGTGGCGGTTGGTATAGACGCCCAGCACGACGGGGATCGAGCTGCCCTCGGTGCTCAGCCGCATCCAGCCGCTGGCGGTGGCCTGGAATCGGAACCACAGCGTGGCGCCGCCCAGTTCGCCGTACACGATGGGATCCTCCGGGGACCGTTGGGCTCCCTCATTGGTGGTTTCCCGCCAGCCGGGGATCCCCGGGGCCACCGAGGTGAACCCGCCCGCACTCAACACATGTCGGGCGAGGGGCGAGGCCGGCGGGTTCTCGAAGAGGTCGTCCAGTTTGTCCTGAGCCGCCGCCGCGGGTCCCGAGGCGATCTCGACGCGCGCCGCGACGGTCTCGATGGTATCCCCGGCGGGGGTGGAAACGCGCACGACGTAGAGCCCGGCCCGGCCTTCGGAAACGGTGCCCAGCGGAATGGTGGCATCCGACGCGCCGGGGATGGGAATGCCGTTGAAATACCACTGGTAGGTGAGGGCGTCGCCTTCGGCCTTGACGGTCAGCGCCTTGTCCCCTCCGGAGATGGCGATGTCGTCCTCGGGGGCGATCAGGATGCGCGGGAGCAATCCGGCGTTGGCCAGCAGATCCCACGACACCACCACCTGGCCCTGGGCACCGGCGAAGCCGTCCACGGCGATGTGGTACACCGTGCCCGCCTCGGCGTTGAAGCGCACCGCGCTGGTCCGGTAGCCGCCGCGATCGTCGTCGCTGACCACCTCGATCAGCGAGCCGAGGGTGTCGCCGGTGTACACGCCCAGGAGGGTGTCGAAGCTCGATCCAACCGTGGAGACACTGGCCTGCCCGGAATCCGGTGGCTGCCATGAGAACCAGACCGAGGATCCGCCCCGCTTGCCGGCATGGCGCGGTTCGCCGGCCGCAGTCTCCGACACGGCGCCCGCGTTGTGCAGGGTGCCGGCCCCGGACGCCTCGGTGATCAGCGGACGATCCGCGAACCGCGAGGTCGCCGGGAGGGCGGGAAGATCGAGGCGGAGAACCGCGGGCTGGCTTCGAAGCGTTCCCATCGACGTGGTCACGAAGAGGGTGTAGGCGCCGCCGTCCGCCAGGCTCACCGACGGCAGATCGAGCGTCGGGCCGTTGGCATCCGGGATGTCACTGCCGTTGAGCCGCCAGCGATAGGCGATCGGGGCGGGACCGGTTGCCACGGCGGTGAATCGGGCAGCGGAGCCCAGCGCCGCCGTGACGTCGCGCGGTTGTTCGAACCAGACCGGATAGGCGCTTGCGGCCAGGGTCAGGAAGGCCGGTTCGCTCATGACGGAACCTGTCGAGTCCGCGACCACGACGGTGTAGGCACCGAACTGGTCTTCGTCGAGGTTCACCAGCGCCAGGCTGGCACTCGTTTCGCTGGGAAGCGGCTGGCCGTCCAGGAACCATTGGAATTGGAGGGTTCCGATGCCCGTGGCGCCGACTTGCAGGATGAAATCGCCCCCCAGTTCCGCCTTGCCGCCCATGGGTTGTTCGATGATGCGCGGACCCACGGCCGTCGTTCCGGAGGTCGCATAGGTCTCCGTCCAGGACGCGATCAGGGCCGAAACGGCAAGGAAGAGAACGACCAGGCGCATGGGCTCGAACGGCTAGGAAGCGAAGCTCGACGATGGGAGGAAAGGTCGCACGCGAGCCGGTTCGCGATGGGGATGAATGGGGATCTGGGGAGGGTTCGGCTCCAAGACCCGTGGCCGCGATGGGGACCTTCCGGGGGAATGAGCGGGGAACGGTTCCTCCGCGGGCGGGTTCCAAGGCCGAAGATCGGCGATGAAATTCGCGGCAATGTTGAACGGCTCGCTCATGGTTTGCACCGGCGGCGGCCGGACGCTGGTCCCCGGGTATATCGGAAAGCCCGCCGATTGACGGCAAAAATCGGAAGGGCTGGCGCACGGCGGGCGCATCCCGGAGTTGCGGGTGAGGAGGCGGCGAATCGGAGGGACGAGTTCTGCGAGTCCTCACCCCAACGCGCCACTCCGTTGCGGCCTCGTGGAACCCGGCCCTCCGAGGCAACGCTTGGCGGAGTTCGCGCCTCCCCGGAATTCGTTCCGGTTCGATTCCGATACCGACCCCGACCCCGACCCCGACGGTCCCCTCGTCGTATCCCTCGACCGATTGCATCCCCGACACCATGGAGATGCGCCCTTCCGGTCTCCGGCTTCAGGTTTCAGGCCTCAGGTTTCAGGTTTCAGGCTTCAGGCTTCAGGCTTCAGGCTTCAGGCTTCAGTCCGACTTCCACGCAATGGGAGGGTGCGGTAAGTGGGTGGGCTGGAAGGCCGGTCTCACGCGAAGGCGCGAAGACGCCAAGGGGAGGAATGGCAGTCTTACCCGCGGGAGTGCCACCGGTCCGCGAGACTCGGTTCGAACACCACGCCTTCGGTCTTCAGGTGCAGGTACGTGGCAAAGGTTCACACCTTCCGGCGTCACGGTACTATCGGGTCCGCGGACCGGGTCTTCCTCCCTCCACAGGCTGGTAGCCATGATGCCAGGCAGCGCCCCAAAGCCGTTCCAGCGGCACCATCGCCACATGCCCGTCGAAGAACGCAATCCCGATGGAGCCGGAAAGTCGCTGCCCCGACGCCCAGTGCTCCGGTATGGACAATGGACGGCGACCATGGCGGGCAATCATGACTCGAGCCAATCCAGTCTCACCCAACCCACGTTGGGCCTCGGCGAACTGAGGATTAACTCCCGGAACGTACTTCCACGTCGGCGGAACTTCGGTGCCTCGGAGGTCTGTATTCGGCACGCACACGGAGGTCACACCAACGCCATCTGAAACGACAGGGGTCTTGGAGGGAAGCGCTATGCGGGACTCGCTGTAAAAGGAATAAATGACGGCCGGGTACGGCAACGAGCCGTGGATGAAATGTCGATCGGTTCGCAACGCGTGTGCATTCATGCTGTAACTGCCTGTACGGAACGGCTGGGCCACATGGCGATCTTCGGTCAGATGGGCGAATTCCAAACGCATGCTGGTGAAGTTGTCATATTTCCAGGCTTGATCGATACGACCGGTGCCACCGCCTCCTGGCATGACGCGCTCCGGCCGATGCGGCGCGCTGGGACAGATCCAGCCGTGCTCCTTGAGCCCCACGGTATCGAGATACCAATCCGCCACCGCCGGTTCATCCAGACGATCCCCGGGGTCTTCATCGAGGGCGAGGCGGTGGGAGAGGGCGATCTGGCGCTGGTTGTTGATGCACTGGATGCCGTGGGCGGCGTGGCGGGCACGGCCGAGGGCGGGAAGGAGGAGGCTGGCCAGGATCGCAATGATGGCGATGACCACCAGCAGTTCGATCAGCGTGAAGGCGTTCGGAGAAGCAACAGGGGCGGGCCGTCTTCGATCAAGCCGGCTGGTTCTACCCCCCCCCCCCCGACGGGGCGAGATCCCCTTGGAACACGAAGCGCAAAGGTGGATGCTGCCTGTGCATTTCATCGGTGCTTATCCTCAAACGAAGAGCGGCTGTCAATGGTTTCTTGCGTCGGATTTCCGGTCTGGCCGCACCTCCATGGTGTCGGAGATGGGATCGGTCGAGGGATACGACGAGGGGATCGTCGGGGTCGGGGTCGGGGTCGGGGTCGGGGTCGGAATCGGAATGGGACCGGACCGATCTCCGGGTATGAGCGAAACTTCGTTGCTCCTGTCGATAACGATTCCGATACCGACCCCGATCCTGTTGCTCCTTTCGACAACTCGGAGATACACCCTTCCGCCTTCAGGTCTCAGGTTTCAGGTTTCAGGTCTCAGGTTTCAGGTTTCAGGTTTCAGGTCTCGGAGTGGGGAGGTCCGCGAGTCCTCAGTCCATTGCACCACTCCGCTGCGGCCTCGTGGAACCCGGCGCTCCGAGATGACGCTTTGCGAAACCCGCACCTCGCCCCACCACTCCGGGGTGCATGGGGAGATGGGAAATGACGTTTTCGGCGTTGAGCGGGGGGATGGGGGCCGGTAGGGAATGGGGGATGAAGCGACACTGGATGCGGATTGGAATCCCGGTGGTCCTGGCGGCGGGGGTGTGGGTGGGGTGTTACACGGTGCCGGAGACGGGGCGGCGGGCGTTGAACTTCCTGAGCGAGGGGGAGGAGATGAAGCTGGGGTTCAGCGAGTTCGAGAGGATGAAGCAGGAGGTGCCGGTCCTGCAGGACCCGGCGGTGACGGCGATGGTGCAGCGGGTGGGGCACCGGATTGCGTCGGTGGCGCCGCTGGCGAATGCGCAGTGGGAGTTCGTGGTGTTCGATAGTCCGGAGGTGAACGCCTTTTGCCTGCCGGGGGGGAAGGTGGGGGTGTACAAGGGGATTCTGCCGATCACGCGGGACGAGGCGGGGTTGGCGACGGTGCTTGGGCACGAGGTGGCGCATGCGGTGGCGCGGCACGGCGGGGAGCGGGTGAGCCGGGCAATGGCGACGCAGGCGTTGGGAACGGTGGTGTCGGTGGCGGGCAGCCAGTCGAAGTACGGGGCGGCGGTGGGGCAGGCGTACGGGGTGGGATCGCAGCTTCTGGTGGCGCTGCCGCACAGCCGGGCGAACGAATCCGAGGCGGACCGGATGGGCCTGATCTACATGGCGCGGGCCGGCTTCGATCCTGAGGCGGCGGTGGCGTTCTGGCAGCGGTTTGGGGAGTTCAACCGGCAGGCGGGGGGGGCGAACACGCCGTGGTTCCTGCGGACGCATCCGCTGGACGAGGCGCGGATCCGGCAGATCCGGGAATGGATTCCGGAGGCCCGGGCGCAGTTTCGTCCGTGGCGGGGAGGATGATGCGGAAGGTGGTGCCCTGGCCGACGGTGGAGGCGACGGCGATGCCGGCACCGAGTTCCTTGGCGAATTCGTACACCATGGAGAGGCCGAGGCCGGTGCCGCGACGGCTGCTGAAGGCCTTGGTGGTGAAGAAGGGTTCGAAGATGCGCCCGAGGATTTCGGGGGGGATGCCGAGGCCGCTGTCGGCGACGGTGAGTTCGACGTAGGCGGGGGCGGGGACGGGTTTGAGGAGGCCGTCGGGGGGGGATGGGTTGGAGGCGACGGCGACAAGGATTTCGCCGAGGCAGTCCATGGCCTCATCGGCGTTGTGGACGAGGTTGAGGACGATCTGCTGGAGCATTTCCGGGGGGGCGAAGACGGAGGGCAGGGGCCGGTGGGGCGGGGTCCACTGGAGCCGGGCCTTGAGGCGTTCGTCGAGGAGGCGGACGGCACGGTCCACGGCCTGGGCGGGGTCGATGCGCTGGCGTGGGGCGGCCGAGCCGCGGCTGTAACCCAGCATGGCGCGGACGAGACCGGCGCCCTGATCGACGGCGGTGCGGATGCGTTGAAGGCGCTGACGGGCCCTGTCGGTGTCGTGGAGCTGGTTTTCGACGAGTTGGGCCGAGCCGCGGATGATGGAAAGGAGGTTGTTGAAGTCGTGGGCGACCCCGGCGGCGAGGGTGCCGAGGGCGCGCATTTTGTGGGCGTGGAGGAGTTCCGAGTTGGCGCGTTCGAGGGCGGCGGAACGTTCGGCGACCTGACGTTCCACCTCGGCGTAGGAGCGTTTGAGACGGCGGTAGCCGAGGAGGACCTGGACGGCGAGGGCGACGAGAAGGAGGGCGACGGCGGCGGAAGCTCCGACCAGGCGGAGGTCCCTGAACCAGGGCAGGGGAACGGTGAACTCGAAGAGGGCGGGGGTGAGTTGGGCATTGCCGCCGGGGTCCATGGCGCGGATGGCGAAGCGATGGTTGCCGGCGGGGAGGTTGGTGAACTGGACGCTCCCGGCGGGGCGCCAGGCGGACCACGGGTCGCTGTTGAGGCGGGAGGAGAAGACCAGCCGGCCGGGCGGGGTGAAACGCCAGCGGTCCTCGCCGCCCACGATGAAGAGCGCGCGGTTGTCTCCACCGCTTGCCGGCACGTCGGCTTCGACGATCTCGGCCCTTGGAGGGTCGAGGTCGGCGGTGGGATCGAAGACCGATACCCCGCCGGTGGTGCCCGCCCAGAGGCGGCCGGAGCTGTCCTCGAACACCCCGAACGCGGCGGTGGCGGGAAAACCCTCCTCCTCGCCCAGGGTGAGCCAGGACTGGTCCTTGAACCGGTGCAGTCCGCTGCCGGACGCGATCCAGACGGCGCCGTCGCGGGCGAGGATGAGGCTGCGGACCCGGTCGAAGCCGCGTCGCAGCACCCTCCAGCGCCGACGGTCGAATTCGCGGACGCTTTCGGCGCCGCCGATCAGGAGGCGGCCATCGGGGAGTTCGAGGGCGGCGAGGGCGCCGTCGGCGGTCCCGGATTCGGGTTCGTCGAGGGATTCCCATAGGTCGCCGCGGCGGACCAGGAGGCCGCCTTCGCCGCCCAGCCACAGTTCGCCGTCGCGGGTGTTCAGGGCGAAGGCCAGGGGGGCGATGGTTGCGGCCTCGACGGGGAGGGTGGCATAGGACACCGGGGGGGAGGCGCCGTCGTAGGCGAGGAGTTGCGCCGGTTCGAGATCGGGGGCCCAGACGAGGATGCGTCCGTCGGGGAGGGACCCGAGCGGATGGGCGCCGAGGAGCAGGGGGTCGATGGGACGGAGGGTGCCATCCTGACCGACGAGGGTGTTGGCATCGGCCAGGCGGATCCAGAGGCTGCCGTCGGGGAGGGGCACCAGGAGCGGGCCGCGCGGCGGCGGGTCTTCGCGGGGTTCGCCTGGGAAAGGGACGGTGCGCCAGCGGGTGCCTTCGAACCAGTGGACTCCCCGTGCGGTCAGGGTGACCACCTGGCCGCGGCGATCGGGCGCCACGGCGAAGGCGGGTCCGGCATCGCCGGGGAGGCCGGGGGGGGGGCGCCAGGGGAGGGGGGCGACACGAATGAGTCCTTCGGAGGTGGCCAGCCAGGCGACGCCGCGGGGATCGACGGCGACATCGGCGATGCGCGCGACCTGGAGCAGGGAGCGCGAGGCGAGGGCGGCGTCCGCGTGATCGAACCGGAAGAGGGTGCCGCCGGTGTGGGCGTAGAGTTCGCCGTCGGGGCCGCCCCAGGCCTGGCGGAGGGTCTGATTGGGAACGGTCCACGCCTCCCACTGTCCGCGGCTGAAACGACCGATGAGTTTGTCGCGGGTGGACGGGTCTTCGGCGGCGAAGACAACGGTCCCGGGGGGGCCTTCGAAGGGCCGCTGGAGTTCGGCCAAGGCGAGGTCGGCGGGAACGGCGAACTCCTCGAAGACCGTGGAAGCGGTCACGCGATGGAGGGGTTGAGGAATGCGGAGGAGGCCTCGGCTGCCGGAGATCCAGGCGGTATCGCCGACGCCGGGGGCGAATTCGTTGAAGGTTCCGATGACCGTTTCCTCCGCGCTGCGCAGACGTTCGATTCTTCGTTCCCGCGCATCATAGAGGAGGAGGCGGTCGGGGAGGAGGATGAGGACCCGATGCCGGTCGGCAGGCAGCAGGGGGACGGGGCGGACGGCTCGGATGGGGTGGGCGCGGGCATCGGCGGCGATTTCGGCGACAGGGTGGGATTGCCAGCCGGAGGCGTTGCGCTCGAGGAGACCGTTTCGATCGACGGCCCAGTGGGTGTCTCCGGGTCCCGCGTACACGCGATGGGGGGCGCCGGTCGAGTTGGTGAGACTGTGGATGCGGAAGCCGTCGAAGCGGGCGGCGGGCCAGTTGGGGCCATGGGCGGTGAGGATCTGGCCGTCGGGTTCGATCCAGACGCCGAACGTCGCCGATTGCGGGAGACCGTCGGCAGCCCGCCACGCGACCAGGCGCGGGGAGGGTTGGGCCGGTGCGGATGGCAGCAGGGTCAGCCAGCTCGCAAGCAGGAGCGCGTGGAGGTTCCAGGGCCGCCCGGGCATGGGAGGGATGCTCGACGGGCCGGGGATTCGCCGCAAGCGAATGGGAGTCGCTGGAATTCCAGAGACGGTTGGGTGTACACGCTTCAGCGTGAGCCTCTCCAACGACCCCGGCACGCTGAAGCGTGTACACCCAACGGAGGGTGGCCGAATCTGGTACCATCCTTCCATCCCATCCGCCCTTGCCGCGTGGTGCACCCGACGAGCGACACGACCTGGAATGCGTCTTGGAAGGGCATGGGGGAGTCTGAAGGTCCGATTCCGATCACGATTTCGATTTCGATGGAACGTGACGGGTGAGCTGGGTCGCAGAAGCGAGTCCGGGGACACGGCTGCCTTGCAACGGTGGCCGGACGCGCCAATCTGTCGCGCTTCGATGATCAGTCTGGCCGAGCCAACGTCCTCCGCGCCGTGTGCGGACCTGGAACAGCAGGTGGCGGCGTTCTTTTCGCCGTCCGGGCCGCTGTCGCGGGCGCGGAATTTCGAGTACCGGCCGGAACAGCAGGCGATGGCGGTGGCGGTGGCGCGGGCGTTGGAGGGTGGGGAGCACCTGGTGGTGGAGGGGGGCACCGGGGTGGGGAAGAGCCTGGCGTACCTGGTGCCGTCGATTCTGTTTGCGGTGGCGCGGAAGAAGAAGGCGGTGATCTCGACGCACACGATCAACCTGCAGGAGCAGTTGATCGAGAAGGACCTTCCGATGCTGGCGGGGGTGATGCCGGTGACCTTCGAGTATCGGATGTTGAAGGGCCGGGGGAATTACCTGTGCCGGCGACGGCTGCGGAAGGCGCTGCTGCATGTGGATGGGCTGTTCACCTCGCCGGAGCAGGAGGAGCTGAAGCGGATCGAGGCCTGGGCGCAGACGACCGAGGACGGGACCTTGTCGGATTTCGAGGTGGAGCCGGACCCGAAGGTGTGGGCGCATGTGTGTTCCGAGCGGGGGTTGTGTTCGCCGAAGCAGTGCGGGTATCCGAGCGAGTTCGGGAAGGAGCACGGCGTGTGCTTCTTCCAGCGGGCGCGGCAGAAGATCCTCACGGCCGACGTGCTGGTGCTGAACCACACGCTGTTTTTCTCGCTGCTGGCCGGGGTGGACGAGGATCAGGAGGGGGGCGTGCTGTTCCGGAACGACTTCCTGGTGTTCGACGAGGCGCACACGGTGGAGCAGGTGGCGGCCCGGCACATCGGGTTGAGCGTCTCGAGCGGGCAGTTCCGGTTTGCGTTGAACCGGCTGTGGAATCCGCGGACGGAGAAGGGGCTGCTGGCGACGTTGCGGCAGGGGTCGGTGGTGAAGCTGGTGGCGGAGGTGCTGCGGGAGAGCGACGGATTCTTCAAGGCGGTCGAGGAACGGTGCGACGCGGCGGCGGCGGAGGCGCGGTCGGCCAAGAGCACCGGGGACGGAGGACGCCGGGAGTGGACCGAATTGCGGATCCGGCGGGCGGGGTGGGTGGAGGACAACCTGACGCTGCCGTTGCAGCGGTTGCGGGAGGCGTTGGGGGAATTGATCAAGGCCACCGAGGATCTGGAGACGGGTGAGGAACTGCAGGATTGCCAGCGCCGGCTGGGGGAGGTGCGCGGGCAGTTGGCTTCCTTTCTGGGGCAGGTGGAGGAGGACTATGTGTACTGGGTGGAGCGCGGGGGGCGGACGCAGCGGAACCTGGCGTTGAACGCGGCGCCGGTGGACGTGGCGCCGTATCTGCGGCGACGTCTGTTCGGGAGCGACACCTCGGTGGTGATGACCAGCGCGACCCTGGGCATCCGGGCCAAGGAAGGCAGCAAGGCCGGGGACCGGGCGGACGCGGCGGCCCTGGGGTATTTCACCCGGCGGGTGGGCGCGGACGGGGTGCGGGCGCTGCAGGTCGGGTCGCCGTTCGACTATGAGCGGCAGATGCGGGTGTACGTGGTGAACCGGATGCCGGACCCGCGGGAGGACGGGTACCGGGACGCGCTGGTGCGATGGATCGAGCATTTTGTGGAGAAGAGCCATGGGAAGGCCTTCGTGCTGTTCACCAACACGCGGCTGATGCAGGAGCTGGCGGAGCGGATGAAGCCGTTTTTTGAGAAGCTGGGGCTGACCTGCTGGGTTCAGGGGAAGGGGGTGCCGCGCTCGACGCTGCTCGAGCGGTTCAAGGAGGACGTGAACTCGGTGCTGTTCGGCACGGACAGTTTCTGGCAGGGGGTGGATGTGCCGGGGGAATCCTTGAGCAACGTGATCCTGACGCGCCTGCCGTTCGCGGTGCCGGATCATCCACTGATCGAGGCGCGTCTGGAGGCCATCGAGGCGCGGGGCGGGAACGCCTTTGGGGACTATTCGCTGCCCGAGGCCATTTTGAAGTTCCGGCAGGGGGTGGGCCGGCTGATCCGCACGAAGACCGACACCGGGATGGTGGTGGTGCTGGACAACCGGATCCTGGGCAAGCGTTACGGGCAGGCCTTTCTGGACGCGATCCCCAAGTGCCCGGTGGAGGTGGTGTAGCGATGAGCGAGGTGACGGCGATCCTGGCGGCGATGGCGCGGGGGGAGGGTGCGGCGGCGGACGAGTTGCTGCCGCTGGTGTACGAGGAATTGCGGCGATTGGCGGCGGCACGGATGGCGCGGGAGGGGCCGGGTCAGACCCTGCAGCCGACCGCGCTGGTGCATGAGGCGTGGCTGCGGCTGGTGGGATCGGACGAGCAACGGGAGTGGGAGGGGCGCGGGCACTTTTTCGGGGCGGCGGCCGAGGCCATGCGGCGGATCCTGGTCGAGCGGGCACGGAGGAGGCGGGCCTTGAAGCGGGGTGGCGGGGCGGCGCGGATGGATCTGGATGAATTGGAACTGGCGGGTCCGGAGGACGACGACCAGGTGCTGGAGGTCCATGCGGCGCTGGACGGACTGGCACGGGCGGACGCCCAGGCGGCGGAGCTGGTGAAGCTGCGGTTCTTCGCAGGGCTGGGGGCCCAGGAGGCGGCGGCGTCGCTGGGGATTCCTGAACGGAGCGCCACCCGGCTTTGGGCCTACGCCCGGGCATGGTTGCACCGGGAGATCGAGCGGGCGCGGAGGGAGGGCGCGGGGTGACCGGGCACGCGCGAGCGGGAGGGGCGGGACGGTGAGCCGGGAACGGGAGATTTTCTGCGACGCGCTGGCCCTGGGGACGGAGGGGGAACGGGAGGCATGGGTGCGCGAGGCCTGTGGAGGGGACGCAGCATTGCTGGAGGCGGTCCGCTCCCTGCTGGCGGCTCACGGCGGGGTGGTGCCGGATTTCCTGGAACCGGCCGGGGACGGCGGGCGGGGGGAGGCGTTGGCCGAAGGGCCGGGGAGCGAGGTGGGGCGGTACCGGCTGTTGGAGCGGATCGGGGAGGGCGGGTTCGGGGTGGTTTATCTGGCGGAACAGCGGGAGCCCGTGCGCCGGCGGGTGGCGTTGAAGATCCTCAAACCCGGCATGGACACCCGGCAGGTGGTGAGCCGGTTCGAGGTGGAACGTCAGGCCCTGGCGCTGATGGACCATCCCAACATCGCGCGGGTGCTGGACGGAGGGGCGACCGGGCGGGGACGTCCGTACTTCGTGATGGAATGGGTGCGGGGCAAGCCGCTGACGGACTTTTGTGACGGGCGGGCGGCGACGACGCGGGAGCGGCTGGAGTTGTTTCTCGATGTGTGCGCGGCGATCCAGCACGCGCACCAGAAGGGGGTGGTGCACCGCGACATCAAGCCGAGCAACGTGCTGGTGACCGACCAGGACGGGCGGTCGGTTCCCACGGTGATCGACTTCGGGATCGCCAAGGCCATCCAGGGGCCGATCACCGGGCGGGAGGTGTTGACGCACCGGCACGAACTCCTGGGCACGCCGGCGTACATGAGTCCCGAGCAGGCGCGGTTGGGGGACGCCGACATCGACACGCGGACGGACATCTACTCGTTGGGGGTGCTGCTGTACGAGTTGCTGGCCGGGAGGACGCCGTTCGAGGCGGGGACGACTTCCGGGCCGGTGTACGAGGCGTTGCGGCGCGCGGTGCTCGAACGGGACCCGGTGAAGCCTTCAACGCGGGTGCGGATGCTGGAGGAGCCGGAGCGACAGGAGCTCGCCAGGCGCCGGGGGGTCGAGGCGCGACACTGGAGCCGGGGATTGCGGGGGGACCTCGACTGGATCGTGATGAAGGCCATCGAGAAGGACCGGGGCCGGCGTTACGAGTCGGCCAGTGCCCTGGCCCAGGACATCCGACGTCATCTGGCCAATGAGGCGGTCTCGGCGGCCGCTCCGACCTGGACCTACCGGACGGGGAAGTTCGTGCGGCGGCATGGGACCGCGGTGGGGGTGGCGGCGGGTGTGGTGGTGCTGCTGGTGGCGACGAGCCTGGCGAGTCTGGGACTGGCGCTGCGGGCCCTCGAGGCCGAGGAGACGACCAGCGCGCAGTTGCAGACCGAGCAGACCGCGCGCGAGCAATTGGAGCGGTTGCTGGCGCAGTTGCAGGAGGCCCGGCAGCGGGCTGACGACGAGGCGCGCCGGGCGCGTACGGAGGCGGCGGCGGCGGAAGCGGTGACGCAGTTCGTGACCGAGGACCTGTTTGGCCTTGCCGATCCGGATCGCGAACCGGAGCGGGAGGTGACCTTGCGGGCGGTGATGGATCGGGCGGCAGGCCGGTTGCCCGGCGGCCTCGAAGGCCAGGCGCGCGTCCTCGCCTCCATCCATACCGTGCTCGGGCGGGTGTACCTGAACCTGAGCGAGCATGTCCTGGCCGAGGCCCATCTGAGGGAGGCCTACGCCTTGTGGCGGGGCGAGTTTGGGGAAGGGGATGAGCGGACCGTCCGGGCGCTGGCAACCTTGAGCGGGGCCCTTGAGCAGGGGGGGCAGACCACCCCGGCGCTGGCCCTGGCGCAGGAGGCGGCCGGGCGGGCGAAGGCGCTTCTGGGCGAGGACCATCCGGTCACCCTCGAAACCCGGATCCGGCTGGCCTGGAACTTCTACCGGCTGCGACGTCACGAGGAGGCCTTTGCCACCGCGTCGGAGGCCTGGGCGCTGGCGGAACGGGCGGCGGCGGTGCCGGAAGTGGATGCCTATCCGGCCTTGCATCTGCTGGCACGTCGGGAGGGAACGGCGGGCCGCGAGGAGGAGGGGGAACGGTGGCTGCGACGGGGATTGCGCGCGCATGAGGAACGGTACGGGGCGCACCACCTGCGGACGGCGCGGGCCCGGAACAACCTTGGGGCGTACCTGTACGATTACCGGCGGGGCTGGGATGAGGTGGAATCGCTGTACCGGGAATCGCTGGCGACGCTGGTCCGGTTGGGCGGGGAGAACCACGAACTGACACTGACCCTGCGGCAGAACCTGGCGCTGCTTTACGACGCGACCGACCGGCCGGACGAGGCGCTGGGCCATCTGCTGACCATGCAGGTGTGGCGGCCGCAGCGGCATGGTCTGGCGCCGCACCTGTGGCGGTGGCTCGAAGCCTGGCGGGCCCGGGAGGCGGCGACGGTTGAGGCGGCGCGGCCACGGGTCCGCTGGCGGCACCGACGCGAGCCGCCGCCGGTCGGGTGGACGGACGCCGGCTTCGACGATACGGCATGGGAGGACGGACTGCCCGAAGGGGAGGGCGGGTGGTGGTTGAGGGGTGTCTGGGACGGGGGCGGATTGGAACCGGGATGGGCGGCACGGATCTCGGGGTTGGAGGAAGGCGAGGCGTTCGTCCACGGGCACCCGCTCCGATGGATCGGACCGGGAGGAGCGGCGAAGGCGCCGCAGTGGGGCGTGCAGGTACGGGCGACCGGTTTTGGGGAAGGACCGGGTCGGGAAGTGCTGGCGATTCGCGGGCGTTGGGAGGCGGGCGGGACGCCGGGCATCGGGGTGTGGCGTCTGCCCGCAGGGCCGGCGGGTGGGATGCCCCGGTGACAGGGGGCGGAGGGTGGCCGGTTCGGATCAACCGGCGGGAGGTTTGGGGAAGGATCGGAGTTCGGCCAGGAGTTCGAGGGGCGGGATGGCTTCGGTGAACGGGTCGAGCGGAAAGCGTTCCTCGCCCGGGTACACGATCCAACGACGGGTGGGAGCGAGGTCGGCGCAGGCGCAGGCGAAACCTTTTGGGATGGAAGGGGCGAGGGTCCGTTTGATTTCGATGGCCCACCGTTCCCGGCGGGGCAGGTCGAGCACGAGATCGATTTCGGCGCCGGCGGCGGTTCGATAGAACCAGGCCCGGGCGGATTCGGGTGCGGCGGCGAGCAGGTTCTCGATCAGGAATCCCTCCCAACTGCTGCCAACGATGGGATGACCGAGGAGGGATTCCAGGTCGGAGATTCCGAGAAGGGAATGGAGCAGTCCGGAATCGCGAAGGTAGAGCCGGGGCGACTTCACCAGCCGCTTGCCGGAGTTGGCGTGCCAGGGTTCCAGGCGGCGGACGAGGAGGAGGTCCACGAAGAGATCGACGTAGGCGGCCACCGTCTTGCCGGCCACCGCGAGGCCACGGGCCAGTTCGGCCGCGTTGTGCAATTGCCCGTGACGATGCGCCAGCATGGTCCAGAAGCGCCTCAGGGTTTCGGCGGCGATGCGCGGTCCGAGTTGGGGAATGTCGCGCTCCAGGTAGGTCCGGATGAAGTCGCGTCGCCACAGGAGGCTGGCCTCGATGTCCCGGGCCAGATAGCTCTCCGGAAAGCCGCCTTGCACCCAGAGTGGATGGGAGGCCGAGGGGTCCACCTCATCCAGGCCCAACGGGGGAAGTTCCAGATAGGAAATGCGTCCGGCCAGGGTTTCCCCGGATTGCCGGAGGAGTTCGGGCGACGCCGAGCCGAGGAGGAGAAAGCGTCCGTTGGGCGTGCCGTGCCGGCGACCGCGGTCGATCAGGCCACGGAGCGATTGGAACAGCCCCGGTTGCCGTTGCACCTCGTCGAGGATGACGAGCTTGTCCACATGCCCCGCCAGGTACAATTCGGGCTCGGCGAGCCTGCTGCGATCGGCCTCGGATTCGAGGTCGAGGTACAGGGAGGGGCGCGATTCGGCGATTTGCAGGGCGAGGGTGGTCTTGCCCATCTGTCTGGGACCGAGTAGGGCGACGGCGGACTGGATCGAAAGACGCTCCAGCACGGTGCCCATGAGCTGGCGAGGAATCATGATTTCCTTGCATTTATGGAGTATAGATCCACAAATGCAAGGAAGACTAGGTTACAGGTGGACTGGTCCGGGTGTGGCATCTGCCCACGGGGCAGGCGGGAGGGATGGCGTGGTGACGGTTGTCGGGGATGCGAAGGCGGTGCAGGGATCGTTGAGTGGCCAATACGCCGCCCCGTTTCTCTCCGGCAATCAGGGGGCGCTGTTCGACGGACATCCCAACGGCCCCAACACCTCGGTGTCTCTCACCAGCGGCAGCACGTCAGCGGGCGGGGCGGTCAGGCTGGAATTCGGTTCCGACCATCAGTTTTGGTATCAGGGGTCATTTCATCGTCGGCGGCGCGATGGAACCGGGCCCATCCCGGGTCAGTGCGGGGCGGGGGAGGGGGTCGGTTCCCGGGCTGGCAGGGCCTCGAGGCTGCCGGGTTCGAGGATGCCGCGGGCTTTGGGGAACATGGCGATGGCCTCGACCATCATCCACACCTGAAGGATCAGGGTGCCGGCGGCGAGGGCGACGAGGGCGAGGTTGCCGCCGGAGATCCAGCCGGGAGCGCTGCCACTGCCAATGAACAACTGCACCGACATGGCCCAGAGGGGCATGGCGAGCATGAACAGGGTGGGCGGAATGAGGAACCAGACCGGCTTGTCGCGGCGCCAGAGATAGAAGGTGATCACCAGAAACGAGAGGCCGCCCAGGAGCTGGTTGGTGGCGCCAAACAGGGGCCAGAGAATCAAACCGCCCTGGCCGGCGGTGTCCCAGCCCCAGGCCTTGCCGGGGGGCGGTGCGGCAGCGAGGAGGGCGGCGATGGTGATGGCGAATAGCGTGGCGCCGTGCTTGTTCTGCAGCCAGGCCAGCGGATGCCACGCGACGGCTCGGACGGGTTGGAGGTTCGGCGCAGGCGCCGGGATGGGGGTTCGGAGGGTGCGGGCGAGTTCCTGGACGACATAGCGTTGGAGGCGGCAGGCGGTGTCCATGGTGGTTCCGGCAAAGGACGCCACCAGCACCCCCATGAGCGCGGCGGCGGCCGTGGAGGGAACGGCGGCGGCGCGGAGGAAGTTGGCAGCCCCTTCGACGAAGGCGCCGATGGCTCCGATGGAGGCCCAGTCGCGGTACTTGGCGGCCCAGGCTTCCGAGCCAATGAGGGTGGAACCGCCCGCAGTGATGCCGAGCCCGAGGCCGGCAGAACAGGCGAGGATGACGAGGACGGCCAGGAAGCCTTCGGTGAGCATGCCGCCGTAGCCGACGAAGCGGGCGTCGGTTTCGCTGGACAACTGCTTGCTGCTGGTGCCGCTGCTGACCAGGCAGTGGAAGCCGCTGATGGCCCCGCAGGCGATGGTGATGAACAGGAACGGAAAGATGGCCGGCGCACCGGCGGGGCGGAGATCGATCATCGGAGCCGCCAGGGTCAGCGCCGGGCGGGAGCCGTCCGCCAGGGGGGCGCCGCCGGCGAAGGCGGCCACCGCCAGCCCGAGGACGATCAGGCCGAGGGCGCTCAGGAGTTGCAGCGAATTGATGTAGTCCCGGGGTTGCAGGAGGGTGCCGACGGGGAGGACCGAGGCCACATAGGCATAGAGGAGGAGCACCACCACCCAGGTCAGGTGGGACCAGCCGGCCATGGCGACGTTGAGGGTGTGGAGCCACCCGGAATCTCCGTAGAGGACGGTGAGGTACATCAGGCCCAACGCCACCAGGGAAGGCCCGAACAGGCTGGAGCCACGCCGTCGCAGCCACGCGCCCACCGCGATGGCGAGGGGAATCTGGAGCACGCAGGGGACGATCGCGGCGGGGTACTGGCGAAAGACGTTGGCGATGACCAGTCCGAAGATGGCCAGGACCACCGTGAGGGCGAGCAGCAGGATGAAGAGGAACAGGAACCGCACGCGCCGGTTCATCACCCGGCCGGCGATGTCGCCCACCGACCGGCCGTTGTTGCGGAGACTGACCACCAGGGCCCCGAGGTCGTGGACCGCCCCGATGAAGATCGAACCGAGAACCACCCAGAGCAGGGCGGGCAGCCAGCCCCAGAGAATGGCGATGGCCGGCCCCACGATCGGTCCCGTCCCGGCGATCGAAGTGAAGTGGTGTCCGAAGACCACGAACTTTGGCGTCGGCACGTAGTCGGTGTCGTCGCGGAGCCGGAACGAAGGGCAGACCGCGCGGGCGGACAGCGCAAAGATCCGGCTGCCGAGCCAGCGGCCGTAGGTGTGATACGCGACGAGGAAGCCGAGGCCGGAGAGGATGGCGATGGTCAGGGTGCCCATGGCGCTGGGGTTCCCGTCAGGATCGGCATGCCGGCCCGACCCGGTGGCGGAACCCGGGGAGGAAACCGGAATCGCCCCGGAATTGCCAGCCGTGGTTGAACCGGGGAGCGGGATGGGATGCGCTGGCGATTGGGGCCGGCGGCGCCTAGGCTGGGGTCCGCATGAATGGCGC
Source organism: Verrucomicrobiia bacterium (assembly GCA_019634625.1). Lineage (NCBI taxonomy): Bacteria > Pseudomonadati > Verrucomicrobiota > Verrucomicrobiia > Verrucomicrobiia bacterium. The sequence goes on along the minus strand of JAHCBA010000041.1, from coordinate 1,545 downwards.
CGCACTGGGGGGGACCGAACTTCGCCGCTTGAAGTCCTTGGGGCAGCACCTCCGACCGGTGGTGTTTGTCGGAAAGGAGGGGCTTACGGACGCCGTGGTGGCGACGGCCGTCCAGGCGTTGGCAGATCACGAGTTGATCAAGGTGAAACTGGAGGCGTGGAAGGATCGGAAGAAGGAACTGGCGGCGCAATTGTCAGAGCGGACGGGCAGCCAGGTGGTGCAGCGGGTCGGCCACGTGGTGGTGTTGTACCGGGGCAATCCGGATCCGGCGAAGCGCAAGCTGTCGCGCACGCAGGGGGGCGAGGGGCGGGCGGATGGGGCAGGCGAACTCTCGGGCGACCGTTCGGGTTAGCGGGAGGCTGGGCGGCGGCGGGTGAGGAGGAAGAGGCTGAGGAGGGCGCCGCCGGCGAGCCAGGTGGAGGTCTCGGGGACGCTCGTGATCCAGGCCTGGTATTCTGCATTGAGCCAGATGCCGCCGCTTCCGGAGCCGAAGCGGCCGGGTTGGTCATGGTTGGGCACGCCTTCGAACCAGAAGGAGAAGGTATTGACCCCGGCGAGGTACAATTGCGGGTCGGAAGGGTCGTAGGGATTGAGCATGAAGGCGGGACCGCCGGAGTCGCCGCTGCCGAGGGTGGTTTCGAGGCGGTTGGGGAAGGCGAAGGGGATGCCGAACAGGTCGTACCGGCCGGGGTCGCCCTCGTATTCGAAGTCCCAGGCGATGATCTCGACTTCGGGCCCGCCATCATCGTCGAGTTCGGCGTATTCGATCAGGTTGACGCCGACGCGCTTGATGGAGAACTGGGAGCCGACGGAGTAGCCATTGACGCCATCCCCGGAGTCGCCATAGCCGACGAGGATGACGGGGGCGACACTGAGCCAGTTGGGATCGGCGAGGGGATAAATGGGAACGCCGGGAGGCAGGGGTGAAGTGAGGTGGAGGATGGCGAGGTCATCCGAGACGCCGAGGCCGGAGTAGCCGTTGTAGTCGGGGTGCAGGGTGATGGAAGCGGCGGGGATGATGTGACTGAAGTCGCTGCCGTAATTGAGAATGAACAGGGCGTTTTCGGGGCGGACATCGGAGCGGCCGTCGCCATCGACGATATCGAGGCAATGGGCGGCGGTGAGGACCTGCCAAGAGGAGATGGGGGTGGCCGTGCAGAGGACGCCGAACGGAGTGGAGGGATCGTCGTTGGCGAAGAGGCTGCCGACTCCGGCGAAAGGGGACGTGGTGGTATTCGGGTCGATCCGGAGGGTTGGGTTGTCCGGGAGGATGCCGGAGAGCGGATGGGGGGCGGGATGGCCGGCCTGGATGACATGGGCCAGGGTGGCCTGGCTGGCGAGCGTGCCGGGTGGGGACGGGATGAGCGACGCCAGCGGGGCGGTCGGCAACGGAAAGAACGTATCCGCAGCGGCGGCCGGCAGGTGGAACGCGATCAGCGCAAGCGCGGGGCCGAGGTGTCTGGGATTCATGAACCGACCTTCCTCTGCCGGAATACCCGGCTGAGGTCAATCCTGGATGCGTCGTGATGCCGAATGGCCGAATGG